>NZ_JBSFTE010000042.1:0-39683 GCF_053590565.1 Micromonospora sp. NPDC003197
CGATACGACAAGCTGGCGGTCCGCTTCCAAGCCGTCCTGACCATCACCATCATCACCGAGTGGCTCTGACCAGCTTATGAAACACGCCTTAGCCCGACCCGGTCGTACGACAAGCCGACCCGATGGCGCCCGCGTCGACAGGTGGAACGGTTCGGGGCACCCCGCCTTCTCGGCGAGATGCCCCGGAAACCGGATCAGGTGGTCGCTCAGGCCTCGGCCTGGCCCTCCTGCAGGTTCTTCACCAGGTTGGGGTCGACCGGAACACCCGGGCCCATCGTCGTGGTGAGGGTGACCTTCTTGAGGTACTTGCCCTTGGCCGCCGACGGCTTGACCCGCAGCACCTCTTCCAGCACCGCGGCGTAGTTGTCGACCAACTGGGCCTCGGAGAACGAAGCCTTGCCGATGATCAGGTGCAGGTTGGAGTGCTTGTCCACCCGGAAGGTGATCTTTCCGCCCTTGATGTCGGAGACCGCCTTGGTGACGTCCATGGTCACCGTGCCGGTCTTCGGGTTCGGCATGAGACCGCGCGGGCCCAGGATCCGCGCGATCCGGCCGATCTTGGCCATCTGGTCGGGCGTGGCGATCGCCGCGTCGAAGTCAAGCCAGCCCTCCTGAATACGGGCGACCAACTCGTCGGTACCGACGGCGTCCGCACCGGCGGCGGTGGCCTCCTCGGCCTTCGCGCCAGCCGCGAAGACGATCACGCGGGCGGTCTTACCGGTGCCGTGCGGCAGGTTGACCGTGCCGCGGACCATCTGGTCCGCCTTACGCGGGTCGACGCCGAGGCGCATCGCGACCTCGACCGTGGCGTCGAACTTGACGGTGGTGGTCTGCTTGGCGAGCTTGACCGCCTCGGTGGGGGTGTAGAGCTTGGACCGGTCGATGACCTCGACGGCCTTGCGGTAGTTCTTGCCGCGCTGCATGTCTGGCTACTCCTGTGGTTCCTGGCGGGCCGCCCGGAGGCGCACCCTCCCACGGTTTGATCTTGCGAACTGCTCGGGGAACGTTATTCCTTGACCGTGATGCCCATCGACCGGGCGGTGCCGGCGATGATCTTTTCGGCCTGCTCCACGTCGTTGGCGTTGAGGTCAGCCATCTTCTTCTCGGCGATCTCGCGCAGCTGGGCACGAGTGACCGAGCCGACCTTGGTGGTGTGCGGGACTCCGGAGCCCTTCGGCACACCCGCTGCCTTGATCAGCAGCCGAGCGGCCGGCGGGGTCTTCAGCACGAAGGTGAAGGTCCGGTCCTCGTACACGCTGATCTCAGCGGGGACGATGTCACCGCGCTGCGACTCGGTCTGCGAGTTGTACGACTTGCAGAACTCCATGATGTTCACGCCGTGCTGACCGAGCGCGGGACCGACCGGCGGTGCCGGAGTGGCCTGACCGGCCGGCAACTGAAGCGTGAACGTCTTGACGAGCTTCTTCTTCTTGGGAGGCATGTCACTTCCTGGGCTTGAACTGGTGAATGAGCACCTGGCTCGCTCGCGGGACGCGCACGGTCAAGCGCGACTCGTCGGGCGACGTTCTAGGCTAGCGCAGGTCACCCTCGACGGATGCGCCGAGGTCTCCGCTCAGCGCATCCGGTGGTCAGATCCGGCCAACGCTCCGACGGTCAGATCCGGGCAACCTGGTTGAAGTTGAGCTCGACCGGCGTCTCCCGACCGAAGATCGACACCAGCACCTTCAGCTTCTGCTGGTCGGCGTTGATCTCGCTGATCGTGGCGGGCAGCGAAGCAAAGGCACCATCGGTGACCGTGACCGAGTCGCCGACCTCGAAGTCGAGAACCTTGATCTCCGGCTTCGCCTTCTTCTGCTCGCCGGTCTCCACCGCCGGGGCCAGCCACTTGAGCACCTCGTCGAGTGACAACGGTGCCGGACGGTCCGCGCGGTCGGTGGCACCGACGAAACCGGTAACCCCCGGCGTGTTCCGCACACAGGAGTAGGACTCCGGCGTCAGTTCCATCCGGACCAGGATGTAGCCCGGGAAGACCTTTGCCTGCACCTGCGAGCGCTTGCCGTTCTTGACCTCGACCTCTTCCCGGGTCGGTACCTCGACCTGGTAGATGAACTCTTCCATGTCGAGGCTGGTGATCCGAGTCTCAAGGTTGGTCTTCACCTTGTTCTCGTAACCGGCGTACGAGTGCACCACGAACCAGTCACCCGGCGCGTAGCGCAGCTTCTGGCGCAGTTCGGCAACCGGATCGAAGGCCTCGTCCGGCTCAGCCGTTGCGGCATCCGGTTCGCTGGCGGCCTCGACCGACTCGTCACCGGCCGCCGTCGCCACTGCGGACTGCTCGTCCGCGTGTTCGGCGGTCTCGTCGTACTCAGGCACGCTCGCTCACTTCCGTCACTATCAGCTGGGTCAGCTCGTCAGCCGAAGACCCACAACACGCCCTTCGCGAATGCGAAGTCCAGTCCAGCCACGATCGCCAGCATCACGGCGACGAAGGTGACCACCACGGCGGTGTAGGTCAGCAACTCCTTGCGGGTCGGCCAGATGACTTTACGCAGCTCGCCCACGATCTCGCGGAAGAACCGCCCCATCCGACCGAAGATTCCGACTCGGCCGGTCTCCGCCTTGGCCTTGGGTCGACTGTCGGTTGAATCGGCCGCCTTGGTGCGGGACCGGGTGGCGGTGCCGCCGCGCGAGACCGGCTCCTTGGCGTCGTCATCCTCGATGGCGTCGTCGTCGATGGCGTCGTCGATCGCCTCGTCGTCAAGACGGTCGTCCGCGGCGTCCTCGCCGCGGCGGTTGCTCTCGGCCACTTCGCCCTCCGTCGCCGGTGGTTGATGCACGCATCGGTGGACACGCGCGCTGCGCTGGTCTCACCATCCCGGAACGGGCCGGCCGAACTCCGACCCTCGGGACCGGTCAGGCCTAAGGCGCAGGGGTGACAGGACTTGAACCTGCAGCCTGCGGTTTTGGAGACCGCTGCTCTGCCAATTGAGCTACACCCCTATGCGAAGCACCAACCACTGCACCACGCGAGCGTGAGCAGGGGTCACTTGCCCCACGGCGGACCAGTGTACGGGTAGAGGCACCACTTTCCCAACCGGTACGACCACCGCACGTCCATGACAACCTCCGACGTGCTCCGGCCCTACCCGTCACACCGGTCACCGGACCCGGTCGGGCCCGTTCCTCACACGGGTTTCCGGATCGTCGCGCGAGCCTGTGCCAGCACCTTCTCGCCCCCACAGGTTGCGGTGAGGTCGAGCTGGGTGAAGCCCTCCTCGGCCCCGGCCCGGACCGTCGCCCGTACCTCGATCTCGGTGCCCTCATCATCGTCGGGCACCACGACCGGCCGGGTGAACCGGACGCCGTAGTCGAATACGGCGTCGGGCGCACCAGCCCACTCCGTCACCGCTCGGCCGACCAGCGCCATGGTGAACATGCCGTGTGCGATCACTCCGGGTAGGCCGACCTTGGTCGCGGTCCGATCACTCCAGTGGATCGGGTTGAAGTCTCCTGACGCGCCCGCGTAGCGGATCAGATCGGCTCGGGTCACCCAGAACGTCTTGACCGGAAGATCCATGCTCAGTCCTCTCCACGTACGACGAGCTTTGACCGGACCGTAACCACTTGCTCGCCGCCGGTCCTCGTGACCTCGGTCCGGATGGTCAGGAAGTCGTGGCCCCCCCGGGAGACGATGTCCTCCACCGTGTTGACGCACACCAGCTCGTCACCGGCGACCACCGGACGGGTGTAGGTGAACCGCTGGTCACCATGCACCACGCGGCTGTAGTCCAAGCCGAGCGCCGGATCGTCGATGATCTGCTGACTGGCGGCCATGGTGAGCACGACCGGGAACGTCGGCGGGGCTACCACGTCCGGGTGGCCCAGCGCCTGGGCGGCCGCTGGATCGTGGTACGCGGGGTCGGCGGCACCGATCGCGGTGGCGAACTCGCGGATCTTTTCCCGCCCCACCTGATAGGGGGCGGTCGGCGGATAGCTCCGGCCGATGAAGGACGGGTCCAAGGGCATGCCGCGAACCTACACGCAACGCAAGATCGCCGATCCGGTGGTGGACATGGTGTCCGTACCGAATCGGCGATCTTCGCAGTTTGGAACCCTGCGCCGGCGTGGATGGCCGGCGGCACCAGCTGAGATCAGCGGGTCTCGCGGTGCAGGGTGTGCTTGCCGTCCCGAGGGCAGAACTTCTTCATCTCGATACGGTCCGGGTCATTCCGGCGGTTCTTACGCGTGATGTAGTTGCGCTCCTTGCACTCCACACACGCCAAAGTGATCTTTGGACGGACATCGGTCGCCTTGGCCACGGCGGAGGGCCTTCCTCGCTAACGGATCAGCTACAACGCATCAGCGTAGACGCTAACCACGCGGACACGCAAAGTGGGCGCCTCGCGACGCCCGTCACTCCATCCCCGGGTTTTACCCGGCGGTCGAGAGTAGCGGTGGCCGGACTTGAACCGGCGACACAACGATTATGAGCCGTTTGCTCTACCAAGCTGAGCTACACCGCCGCAGGTGGGGTCCAGCTGAACCCGCAGAGCCCCCTTACGGAATCGAACCGTAGACCTTCTCCTTACCATGGAGACGCTCTGCCGACTGAGCTAAGGGGGCTTGCGCGATCTCCCTGAGGTCGCGCAGTGGTAAGAGTACACGGCGTCCCGCCAGAGGTGAAATCGGATCTCGCGCTGCCCCCTGAACAGGGACTTCGCCTCCGGTCAGGGCACCGCACGCAGCCGTCGTACGTCGCCGTTCAGCAGCGACTCCGGCTCCAGTTGGGCGCCGAGCCAGGTCTCCAACCGCTCGTACGACAGCGGACGGCTGAACAGGAAGCCCTGCCCGATCTGGCACCCGATGTCCTGGAGCAGTTCGAGCGTCAGCTCGCTCTCCACGCCCTCGGCCACCACGGTCAGCCCGAACTGCTGAGCCAACGTAACCACCGCGTTGACGATGGCCAGATCCCCCGGATCGGTCGCCATCCCCTGCACGAAGGAACGGTCGACCTTGATCTCGTGCACCGGCAATCGGCGCAGGTGGGAGAGGGACGAGTGGCCGGTGCCGAAGTCGTCCACGGACAGGCGTACGCCGATGTCCCGCAACCGACGCAGGGTCGGCATCGGCCGATTGGTCCCGTCGAGCACCCCGGTCTCGGTGATCTCGAAGGTGAGCCGGTCGGGCGGAACGTCGTACTCCTCCAGTAGCTCCCGTACCCGGTTCGGGAAGTGCTGGTCGGTGAGGGTCCGGGCGGAGAGGTTGACCGCCACCGCCAGCGGCTGGTCGGCGACCATCCAGTCCCGGCTGCGTCGCAGCCCTTCGCGGAGTACCGCCTCGGTCAACCGGCCAAGCTGGCCGGTGTGCTCAGCGACCGCGACGAAGTCCTCCGGGGCGACCGCGCCATGCGCCGGGTGCTCCCAGCGGGCCAGGCATTCCACCCCGACCAGCCGCCGGTCGCCGAGAGTGACCTTGGGCTGGAAGTAGACCTCCAACTCGTTTCGGTCCAGTGCCTGGGTCAGGTCACCGGCCAGACCGAGCCGGCGCATCGACCGTGATTCCAGGGCCGGGTTGAACAGTTGGATGCTGCCCGGGGTGGACTTGGCCGCGGTGGCGGCCAGGTCGACCCGCTGGAGCAGGATCGCCGGGTCACTCCCGTGGTCCGGGTGTACGGCGACACCCACCGCCGTGTCGACGTCGAGCGTCAGGGCGTCGAAGACCATTTGGTCGCGGATCTGTTCCCGCAGCTCGCTGGCAAGCGTCATCGCGACGTCGACGCTCTCCACCCGCAGGGTCACCACGAACTCGTCACTGCCCACCCGGCCCACCAACGCGGCGGACGGGGCGCGGGCGCGAAGCCGGCTGGCTACCTCGGCGAGCACCTTGTCACCGGCCGCGTGCCCCAGCGACTCGTTGACCTCGCGGAGCGCGTCGACGTCGAAGAGTAGGACGGCCACCGCCTCACCGGGTGCGCGTACCCGGACCGCCTCCTCCAACGCGGAGCTGATCCGGCGCCGGTTGGGGAGATTCGTCAGTCCATCGTGGTACGCGTCGTAGCGCAGCCGATCGACGAGGCGAGAGTTCTCCAATGCGACCGCCGCGTGCGCGGCGATTGTCTCGACGATCGGCACGTCGCTCTGCTTGAAGTGGCCAAAATCACCGAGCCGGTTAACTACCTCAAGTGAACCGATCACCGCCTGGCCGGACCGCAGGGGCGCAACGATGACGTCCTTCACGTCGCTCTTTCGCAGCGCGACCAGTAGTTCCTCGTCACCGTCGAGGAACCTGCCCACCGCAATGGTTCGTCGTTCCTCGCGGGCCTTTTCCCGGGCTCTCGCCGGAGTCCGGGAGAAGTCGAGCAGCCCAGGATCGTCGACTCGGGCGGTGAGCAGCACCTCCGGATGCCGGCCTTGGGCGGGCAACCAGAGAGTGGCGTATTCGGCCTGCATGAGGGCACGTACCCGACCCAGCAACGAGTCGGCCAAGGTACCGTTGTGGCCGCCCTCGCTCATTGCCCGGGTCAGTTCGTACATATCGGACAGCGTGTGATGCTGCCGGAAGAAGCGGGCGTACGACCGGTAGATCAACAACAGTACGCCAGCGAGAGCGGCCAGCAGGAACGCTGACCACGGGATCGCCTCGAAACAGATGAGGATCACCAGGCCCAGCGACGCGGTCGCCGCGCCGATGAGCAGGCCAGACCCGGCGCTGCGGATCACCTCACCGCCCGCCTGCGGCCCCTGCATGAGCGTGATGACTCCGGCGACGGCGGCCAGGGTGACCAGAATGTTGATGCAGACAGCGATCAGCAGGGTGGCCCAGGTGCCCGGTCCCACGTCCTCGATCGTTGGCATCGCGGCCAGGACGAGACAGGCCAGCGAGGTCGCCGCAGCCGTCTTGGCGACGTTGAACCACAGCTTGTCGGCAGGCGCGCGACGGCGCAGCTGTGTGATCAGGGTGCTGACGGTGCAGATCAGCACGACGGTCAACGGGGGCAGGTAGAACATCGCGAGAATCAACGGAATTTCGTTGATCGTAATCGTGAATCCCTGCCGCCGGATGGTGACGTACAGGACAGGAATCTCCACTAGGACCAAGAGTCCTAGGAAAAGGACGGCCACCCATGGGTTGAAGGGGTCTACGTTGCTGTCGACCAGGGCGAGAACCACCGACCAGACCACCGCCAGCATCGCCAGCGGACCAGTTATCAACCAGGATGCTTCGGAAGGTCTTCGTGGTGGCTGACGCCTGGCCATTCCACTCCTATGGGTTGGCCGTCCGTCCCGTCAAAGGCGCGGATCCTACTGCCAGTCGAATCCGTCGGTGGTCAGATTTCCGCCGGAGTCTGCACCGCTGGCTACTGCGAGTTGGTGGCCAGTCCCCAGGCCGGCGCCGCTGGCCCCGTAGCTGACGGCGAAGAGGCCGCCCACGAGCGCCACGAGCGCCATGACAGAGCCGAAGCGTCGACTCAGCCTCCATGCAGGCATCTGCTGCTCCCGTCCAGTTGGCGAAGAGGTGGTAGAGGTTCCATGATGGTGCCACAGTCGACGGAGGCAGCAAAGCGACAGCAGGCATCGGACGCCGCTCACCAGCCAGGTTCAATCGCTGGAATTGCGTCGACTTCCGACGCTGTAAGCAACTATGGACGCTGACAGATCTCCAACTAACTACCCAGACCGCACAATCAGACGATTGTAGCAATCTACCCTAATCGTCACGAAATCCACTGTCCACTGTTTACGGTCCAATCCCCCACTATCCACCCAATCTCTCAATCGGTACTTACCTCTATATTTGCGACGTTTCTGAGAGGCCTTCACGTCGTTGACGAGCGCGATACCCACGTAACGCGACACCTGCCTGGCTTCCAGTGAAGCTTAGACAGTCAGCCCGACATTCCACCCAAGGTCGATGTGCCGGCCCATGCAGTTCCTGACCCGGTGCGACCCGGCCACACTCAGGCTGACTGATACAACAGCCAGCGGCTTCCCCGGCTGATGTCTTAGATCGAATCGCCTGGCAGGAGATACTGGTACCCGCCACTGGTTTCCTCGGTGAGCCAGCCGTTGACACTGGCCAGGCCCCGATCGTTGATCTGCGCGTCGTGTATCGCGAACGCCCGGCGCGGTTTGATCGCCTTGACGAAGTTGATCGCCTCGGCCACCTTCAGCCACGACCCTTGGGCTGGTATCAGCAGCGTTTCGATCGGCTGCTCGGGCACGTACAGCGCGTCACCGGGGTGGTAGATCGCCTCATCCACGATATAACCGAGGTTCGCACAATCTGGCTGGCCACCATAGATCGGCGCGTGACGTCCGCCAACCGCCCCAACCCGGAATCCGGCAGCGGTGAACTCCTGCCCAGCGGAGACCCCGATAGTCTCTATGCGTTGAATTTCCGCTTCAATGGGCGCGTAGACGGGCACGCCGAGCCCGGCCAGGCGGAGAACATCGATGTGGTCGGCATGCTCGTGAGTCACCAGCACCGCATCCGCGTTGGCCAGGGCCGCTGGCTCGCTCCAGATTCCGGGATCGATGACGAGCACCCGGCCGTCCTGCTCAAGCCGTACGCATGCGTGGGTGTATTTGGTGATCCGCATAACATGAAAACGTACGCCGCCCAGACCGCCCCGCCGCTGCCCGGTTCAGAGCGAGCACGCAGATGTCCCGGACTTGGTCACCAAGATTCAGCAGTGACGGTGGACCGTGACGTCACGGCCAGGTGGGTGGCGGCGCATCGGTCAGCGCGTCGAACTCGGCGATGCTCAACGCTGGAGCCGGCAACGGGCTGAGGCCGGGTCGGGCCCGCAGGCCGTCCAGGATGAGCGCGAGGTAACGCTGGTAGAGGTCGGGGCGTACCCGTTGGGCAAAGATCTCCACGCCGCCGAGCATCGCCTCGATCATCGGCAGGTCGGTAGGAGCCATGTCGGGGCGTAGCACTCCGGCTTCCTGAGCACATCGCACGATGGCATCCATGGCCGGGACGAAGCGTTCCCGGACGCGACCAAGACGGTCGTGGCCGTAGGTGTTGTGCAGCAAAACTTCCCGCAGGCCGCGATCTGCGGCCATTTGGGCGGTTAGCGCCTGGAACATGGCGACAAACCCCTCCCAGGTGTCGACCTGGTCGATCGCCTCGGTCGCGAGGTTGACCATCCGGTCGAGCTGGTCTTCGAACAGTGCCTCGACCAAAGCTTCCTTGTTTGGGAAGCGGCGGTACATGGTGCCGACGCCGACCCCAGCATGCCGGGCGATCTCGTCGAGGGTGACGTCAAGGCCCCGCCTGGCGAAGATCTCCCGCGCTGCTTTTAGCAGCAGCTCGCGGTTGCGCGCAGCGTCCGAGCGCAGTGGCCGGGCCGGGCGTCCGGCGACCGACTTCGGGCCTTGAGTCATGGGCACATCCTAACAAGCGGAGGAGCCTTCTCCGCTTGATGTTACGCTGATAACCGGAGACCTTCTCTCCGTTACTGTCCTTGACGCTGCCCGCAACCTCGGGAGACCTCATGCCCCAGGCATCCGCCACGGCGGTTCCCGTCGAGTCCAGCCCGAACCGTGCTCGCCACTTCGGCCTCGTATATGCCGCCCTACTGGTGGCGATGCTGCTCGGCGCACTGGACCAGACGATCTTCAGCACCGCCCTGCCGACGATCGTTGGCGAACTACATGGCCTGGAACACATGGCCTGGGTGACTACCGCATACATCCTCGCCGCGACCATCGGCATGCCCGTGTACGGCAAACTCGGCGACCTGATCGGTCACAAGATCGTCTTCATCGCCGCTATCGGCTTCTTCGTCGCCGGCTCCGTAGTCGCCGCCCTTGCCGATGGCATGGCTGCCCTCATCGCCGGCCGTGCCCTACAGGGCCTGGGCGGCGGCGGGCTGATGATCCTCTCGCAGGCAATCGTCGCCGATCTGGTGCCACCCCGCGAACGCGCCAAGTTCCTCGCCCCGATGGGCGCCGTGTTCGGCATCGCCTCGGTCGCCGGCCCGCTGCTTGGTGGCTGGTTCACCGACGAGCACTCCTGGCGTTGGGCGTTCTGGATCAACGTGCCGCTCGGCGCCCTGGCGATCGCCATCGCCCTGTTCGCGCTGCGCCTACCGAAGCGCGACACTCAGGCACGACTCGACTACCTCGGCACGATGCTGATGGCCGTAGCCGTCACCTGCACGGTGCTCTTTGCTACCTGGGGCGGCACCGAGTACGCCTGGTCCGACCCGATCATCCTCGGGCTCGGTGCCGGAGCAATCGCTGGCTGGGTGGCATTCCTGGTCTCGCAGCGCTACGCGGCAGAACCCATCATCCCGCTGCACCTATTCCGTAATCCGATCTTCGTGGTGGCGACCCTGCTCGGTCTGCTCGTGGTCGGCGTGGCAATGTTCGCCATCATCGGCTACCTGCCCACCTATCTACAGATGGTCTACGGTGTCTCGGCCACCGAGTCCGGGCTGCTGATGCTGCCCATGGTGGCCGGCATCATGACCACTGCCCTGTCCTCCGGGGCTCTGCTCAGCCGCACCGGCCGCTACAAGATCTACCCCATCGTCGGCACTGTCCTACTGATCCTCTTCGCGGCCCTGCTGTCGCAGGTCACAGTCGACACCGCGCTGTGGGTCGTCTGCGCGTACCTCTTCGTGGCTGGCATGGGCGTCGGCCTGCTGATGCAAAACCTGGTCCTGGCCGTACAGAACGCCTTTCCCACCCGCGAAGTCGGCACCGTCACATCGGCCAACAACTTCTTCCGCGAGATCGGCGCCACCCTCGGCACCGCCATCGTCGGCGCCGCCTTCGCCAATCGGCTCACCGACCGTCTTGCCACCGTGCTGCCCACCGGTATCAATGGTGCCGGTGACGTCAGCGACAGTCACTCGCTCACCCCGGCTCTGGTCCGGGCACTGCCCGACGACCTGCGCAACGCGGTGATCAGCGCGTACGCCGATGCCCTTCTCCCGGTCTTCGGCTTCTCCATCCCCGTGCTGGTCGTCGGGCTCGTACTCGCCCTCATCCTGAAGGAAAAGCCGTTGGCCGATCGCAACGACGATGAGCCGACGACCGTCTCGGCACCGCCGGCCTGACCATCGCCGAAAAAGTCAGATCGTACGGCGCTCGATCGCCGTTCCAGGAGCTCACACATCAGTGGCGACTGGCCGCCGACTGGCCGGCAGCCAGTCGCCGGCCGTTGGAAAAAGACGGGAACTCGCATGACAAACACTCAAACGGGTGGCCGCGCTCTGGTCGTCGGCCTCGGGATCACGGGCATCGCCACCGCAGTACGGCTACGCCGGATCGGCTGGGAACCCGTGCTCGTGGAACGGTCGCCCACCCGCCGCTCCGGCGGATACTTCATCATGCTCTTCGGCACCGGCGCCGCCTCTGCCCGACGGCTGGGCGTGCTGGACGCGATCGGTGACCGCAGCGGCCCCGACGTCACCACCTACGAGGTGGATCGGGCCGGACGTCGTCGTCCCGGGGTGAGCCCGGCTGCCCTTCCCGGCGGACCTCGCCCACTGCTGCGTGGTGACGTGGAGCAGGGGTTGTTCTCGGCGCTGTCGCCGGACGTGGAAATCCGCTACTCCACCGTCCCCACCCACATCGTTCAGGACGAGTCGGGAGCCGAGGTGACGCTGCATGACGCTGCTGCGGACACCACCGTCACCGAGCGGTTCGACCTGGTAGTCGGTGCCGACGGCATACGTTCGACCGTACGCGAGCTCGTCTTCGGCCCCGGGCAGTTCCTACATCCGCTGAACTACATGGTCGGCGCCACCATCCTGGACCAGCCCGTCGAAGGCTTCGGCGAATCCGAAGGCGTGGTGCTGGCCGAGCCCGGCCGCTCGGCATGGGCCTTCCCCTTCGCCAATCACGCCCCCAGCCTGCTGTTCTCCTACCGCACCAAGAACATCGACGCGGAGTTCGCCCGGCCACCGATCGAGTCGATTCGTGCGGCCTTCGGGCCTGCGCCGGCCGGACCCCTCCTGGAGGATTTGTTCACCCGCTACGAACAGGCCCCGCACGCCCTGTTCGACTCGGTCCAACAGGTACGGATGCCAAGCTGGCACCGGGGCAGGGTGGTCCTGATCGGCGACGCCGCCTGGTGCCTGACCCTCTACTCCGGAATGGGCGCCTCCAGCGGCATCGCCGGAAGCGAGCTGCTCGGCACCATGCTGCAACGTCACCCCGACGACATACCCGGCGCGCTGCAAGCATGGGAGAAGCAGATGAGACCCTTCATCCAGACCCATCAGAGCATCGCGCTGGTCGACCGCCGCATCTTCACCCCGCGCAACCGTATGGAACAGCTCCTCCGCGCCGGGATGATGCGCCTGATGAGCTCGCCGACCCTCCGCAAGACCATGGGCAAGATAACGACGGGCAACAAGAACATGCAGGCCAAGAACATCGACGTCGCCGCCCTCCCCTAGCCGCCCCGGTACTGCCATATCGACTGGTGCCGCTCCGCACCGCGCAGATTTCATGTGTCCGGATCTGGCTCCCCTGCGCGGTGCGAGGTGGCAAGTCCGGCCGATGACTCGCCACCGACGGTCAGGCCACCCCCACCTCACCTATGTTCGAGCCGTAAGCGTCCTGCGGCGAAAAGGCGTACCGGGCTGACGAAGTTCCGATCGTCGGCCCTTGATCGTCTCTGCGCGACCTTCAAGAGCTGAGACGCCGGTCATACGCTGACAAGATCCCGAGCCAGGTGCCCAGATTGCGGGTGTCATAGCAATCAAGCGTTCCCGCCATGTTCCCGTGGAGGGCCATGGAACGCTGGATCTGGCTGGACTCGGCTAGATCAACGAAACGGCCCTGTGCTCAGCGTTTCTGCTGGTCACAGGGCCGTTTTTGCACCTGGTGGCGGGTAGAGGATTCGAACCTCTGTAGCTTTCGCGACGGATTTACAGTCCGCTCCCATTGGCCGCTCGGGCAACCCGCCAGGGCTTGCCACCGCATGTGCGGCAGCGGAAGCAAGAATAGCGGTTGCACCCGGCACCTGCGCAAGCGGGTACGGTCGGCAGGACGTACCGCCGCCCGGCGGGCCGGAACATCTTCATATCGCCGCACAGCAGGAGCATGATCATGGCAGCCAACCCGTCGTTCGACATCGTCAGCAAGGTCGACCGGCAGGAGGTCGACAACGCCCTCCGTCAGACGGAGAAGGAGCTCTCCACGCGCTTCGACTTCCGGGGCACTGGGGCCCAGATCTCCTGGTCGGGCGAGGAAGCGATCAGCCTCCAGGCCGAGACGGAGGATCGGGTCAAGGCCGCTTTGGAGGTCTTCAAGGAGAAGGTGGTCAAGCGGAACATCTCGCTAAAGTCGCTGGAGTCCGGTGACCCGCGCCCGTCCGGTAAGGGCTACAAGATCGACTGCAAGGTCATCCAGGGCATCGACTCAGAGAAGGCCAAGGCGATCAGCAAGAAGATCCGCGATGAGGGTCCCAAGGGCGTACAGGCCCAGATCCAGGGTGACCAGCTTCGCGTCACGGGCAAGAAGAAGGACGACCTCCAGGCGGTCATCTCCCTACTCAAGGCCGCCGACTTCGGGGTCGCCCTACAGTTCACCAACTACCGCTAACAGCGCTTCCGCCCGCCCCGGGAAGGGTGACTGCACACCGAGCGGCAGCCACTCTTCCCGGGGCGGGGCGGACAGCGAAACCTAAGCCCTACGCCGCCTCGGTGGCGAGCGCCTGCTCCATCCGTACGGCTGCGTTTTTCTCGGCGCGGGCAATCGAACCGGTCGGCAGCCCCGCCACCACCGCGGCCACGGCGACGGACGCGCCGGCGAAGAGGAACGCCCACGGTACGCCGCCGGCGTGGTCCACGATCAGGCCCGCCACCGAGCCTCCGGCCGCGCTCGCCCCCACCGCCATGGTGACGACCCAGGTGTACGCCTCGTTCAGCATGCTGACCGGCGCGATCCGCCCGACCATCATGTTCTCCAGGGTTAGTGCTGGGGCGATGGCCGCGCCACCGAGGACGAGGGCGAAGCCGAGCGCAATCGGATGGGGCATCACGGCGAAGACCGCGAAGCTGATGGCTACCGAGCCGAGGAACCAGGCGAATTGGCGGGCCATGTTCGCCGCCGCTTTGCGGGTACCGAACCAGAAGCCTCCGACGGCGCTGCCCGTTGCCCAGATGGCGAGCAGGATGCCGGCGAGGCTTTCCGAGTCGCCACCCCCGCTGTACGCCTTGGCGTAGGCCGGAACGATCACCCCGGCTGCCCCGAATGCGATGCCGAGACCGGCGACGCAGAGCAGCAGGGCCTTGAAACCTTCCACCCGGAGCGGGCCGAGTCCCCGGGCCTGATCGTGCGTCGGGTGTGGCCGCCAACCTCGCATCGTCTGCCCGAGCGCGACGGCTATCGTGCCGACCAGGGTCACCACTGCGGCCCCGAGTAGGGCGGCTGCCGCATCGGCGAAGATGACGAAGGCCGCCACCAGCAGCGGGCCGAGTACGAAGACCACCTCGAAGAGCGAGGTCTCGGCGGCCAGCGCGGCGTTGCGTAGGGCGTACCGTCCGGTTTTGGGGTCGGTGAGGTCGTTCCAGGCGCCTCGGATCGCGGCGGTCAGCGGCGGGTATGTCGCACCGGCGACCCCGGAGGCGATGTAGATGATCGAGATGTTGTCCGCTCCGGCCCGGCTGGCGAGCAGTAGTCCGATCAGCCCGAGCGGGTGCGCCACCGCCGTGACCAGGAGTACGGGCGTGGGGCCGACCCGGTCGGCGATCCGCCCGGCGATGGGGCTCAGTACGGCACCCGCCAGCGCGTAGATGCCTCCGGCTACGGCGGCGAGCGAGTATCGTCCGGTGACTTTTTCGACGACCAGCAGCAGGGCCAGCGGGGTCATGCCGATGCCGAGCCGGGCGAGGATGCCGGTGATCAGCAGCATGGGCGCACCGGGAATGCGCCAAACTCCCAGATACTGACGAAGCGCGGCCACGAAGGCGCCCCCTTGGGACGTAATGGGTGGAAGACCTGCCGACCCTAACGTCGGCTCACTGGACTGCGAACAGGTTTCGCACCCGTGGTGCGGCGTCTCACAGCCTCGGGGCACCACGCTGACACGTCAGGCTATGGCGGCACGTCACACCACGGCCGCACTCAGGCTATGAGGGCACACCTGGCTATGGCGGCACGTCAGGCTATGGCGGGCGGTTCAGCGGACTGCGCCAGGCGACGGTGTCGTAACAGCACGGCACCCGATCGGTACAGGACCGCCAGGATGGGCACCGCGATGACCGCTCCGATGATCCCCGCCAGCAGCGTTCCGGCGGTGACTGCCAGCAGCACCGGGGCCGGATGCAGACGCAACGCCCGGCCCACGATCAACGGTTCCAGCAGGTTTCCTTCGAGTTGTTGCACCGCGATGACGGCGATGAGTACGAGCAACGCCTCGGTGGGGCCGTTGGCGACCAGGGCCACCAGTACGGCCGCAGCACCGGCGACCGTGGCGCCGACGATGGGAATGAAGCCGCCGAGGAAGGTCAGCAGGGCGAGCGGACCGACCAGCGGTACCCCGATCACCAGCAGGGCGATGCCGACACCGATGCCGTCGACCGCCGCGACGGCCATCTGTCCGACGATGTAGCGGCTCAGGGTTGCCCAACCGACCTGTCCCGCCTCCGCGACGAGGTCTCGTCGCCGGTCGGGGAAGATCCGCAGGAACCACTGCCACATCCTGTCCCCGTCCTTGAGTAGGAAGAAGAGCAGGAAGATGGCGAGCAGGATGCCGCCGAGCGCGGCGAGGGTACTTTGGGCGGCTGCGGCCGGATCGACGTCGGCACTCGTCGTGTACTGCCGGACCGCCTGCGCGAGGGAGTCGATCTGCTCGCCGCTCACCGGTAGCGGACCATCGATGATGACCTGTCGGATCTCCCGTAGGCCGCTCGCCAGCGTCGAGCCCAGGTCGGTGAACTGGGTAGCGACCTGGCTGGCCACTAATGCCACCACTCCGGCGATGAGCCCCAGGAAGACGAGCACGGTGATCAGGGCGGCCAGGCTTCTGGGTAGGCGCATCCGGCGGAGCAGCCGGTTCACCGGGTTGAGCAGCGCGGTGAGGAGCAGCGCACCGGCCACCGCCACCGACAGCGCGGTCACTGCCGTCAGCAGTCGGCTGAGCAGGTACATGGCCGTGACCACGGCCACCAGGCAGAGACTGTAGAGGGCGACTACCCGCAGCAACCATGGCACCGCGTGCCATGCGCTTCGACCTCGTTCGGCGGGCTCTGACACCACGCCCCCTCTTCCTCACCTCGATACAGTCAGCCTCTACTCCATCTCATACCATTACTGCGTATTAACGGCTTTTAAACTGAACGCCGGAATAGTTCGGACACGAAAAAGGGTGCCGGGTCCGCCATCAAGCGGACCCGACCCCCTTTCCGTCGTACGCCGTCAGCACCAGAGCCGTCCGACGTCAGCGCAGGAGCTGTACGCCGTCAGCACCGCGAGCTGTACGACGTCAGCGCTGGAACTGCACCGGGCCGGCGTTCATGGCCATCTGCTCCAGCCGCCGGACCCGTTCCTCCATCGGCGGGTGGGTGGAGAAGAGCGACGCGATGCCGTTCCCCTTCAGCGGGTTGTCGATCATCAGGTGGGCGGTGCTGGCGAGCTGCCCCTCTGCCGGCATCGGCATGCGCTGCGTACCGGCGTGGATCTTGCGCAACGCACTGGCCAGGGCCATCGGGTCGCGGGTCAGACCGGCACCGGAAGCGTCCGCCTGATACTCGCGGTTACGGCTGATCGCGAGCTGGATGATCGACGCGGCTGCTGGGCCGAGGATCAGCATCATCAACAGCGCGGCCGGGTTCGGCGAGTCCTCGTCGTTGCCGCCTAACGGGAGGAACCACGCCAGGTTGGCCAGCATCGTGATGATCCCGGCAAGGCCGGCGGCCACGCTGGAGATCAGGATGTCCCGGTTGTAGACGTGCGACAGCTCGTGGCCGATCACGCCACGCAGTTCTCGATAGTCCAGGATCTGGGTGATCCCCTGGGTAACACAGACTGCGGCGTTCTTCGGGTTACGTCCGGTAGCGAACGCGTTGGGCTGAGCGGTCGGGCTCACATAGAGGCGAGGCATCGGCTGCTGCGCCTCGGCGGCGAGTTCCCGCACCATCTGGTAAAGCGCGGGGAATTCCGCCTCGCTGACCGGTTGCGCCCGCATCGAGCGCAGGGCCAACTTATCGGACCAGAAGTAGGTGGCCGCGTTCATTCCCAGCGACACGACCACGGCGATGACCAATCCGCTGCTACCACCCAGCCAGTAGCCGACGCCGAGGATCAGCGCGGTGAGCAGGCCAAGCAGTGCGGCGGTCTTGAGACGATTATGGTGGCTGTGCACGAATCACTCCTTCGGTGCGCGAGTCCGCGGACCCGCCTACCGGTCCAACACCCCGGTACCCACCCATAGTCCAGATGTAACTGAGAGTTACCTGGGAAGGCGTGATTCATGCCGGTTAGGAGGGGGCCCTTCCTATACCGAAAGCGATAAGAAGGGGCCCTTCCTTACATCCAGGTGGCGGCGTCGAGGACGAGTTGGGGCGCGAAGCCGACGACCACCGCGAGGAGGGTGGCGACCGCGAGAGCCGCGACAACCGCCCAGGCGGGACGGATGGCTGACGTGGACGGGGTGGCCGACGTGGACGGGGTGGCGGGTTCCGTCGGGGATGCGTAGAGAACGGCGGCGACGCGTACGTAGTAGGCGAGGCCGATCACCGCGTTGAGCGCGACCACCACGGCCAGCCAGCCGGCCTGCCCGTCGAGCAGCGAGCGCACCACCGTCACCTTGGCGAAGAGACCGGCCAGCCCGGGTGGCAGCCCGGCCAGCCCAACCAGGGCCAGCACGAACGCCGCCCCCAACCACGGGTGCCGTCGCGCCGCGCCCCGGTAGTCCTCGACTGTCCCGCCGTCGGCCCCAGCCGGCCGCAGCGCGACCACCGCGCCGAAGGCGGCGAACTCCATCACCACGTAGAAGACGGTGTACGCCACGGTCGCCGCCACCGCCGTCGAGAGTGCCTCGTCGGTCCGGCCCCCGGCCAGCGCCAACGCGCCCAGCGGGGCGAGGATGTAGCCGACCTGCGCCACCGACGACCAGGCCAGCAGGCGGATCATCCGGCGTTGCCGCAGCGCCACCAGGTTGCCGACGGTCATGGTCAGTACGGCCAGCGCCGCGAACACCGGCCCGGTGACCTGCGCCGGCAGGGCGACGGCGGTGACCGCGAGCAGGGCGATCACGCCGCCGAGTTTGGAGGCGGTGGAGAGGTATCCGGCCACCGGCACGGGTGCCCCGTCGTAGGTGGCCGGTGCCCAGGCGTGGAACGGCACCGCCGCCACCTTGAAGGCCAACCCCAGTACGACCAGCGCCACGGCAGCGGTGGCCAGCGGTATCTCCAGCAGGCTCGGCGTGTCGGCGAAGACCGTACCGAGCCGCCGCAGGTGGACCGTGCCGGTGACCGCGTACAGCAGGGCCGCACCGAGCAGGGTCACCGCGGTCGCCACGACGCTGACGATGAAGAAGGTGGCGGCGGCTTCGGCGCTGGCCACGCTGTTGCGGCGCAACCCGACCAGCACATACAGCGGCAGGGTCAGTGTCTCCAGGGCCACGATCAGGGTGATCAGGTCGCCGGCCGCGCCGAGCACGACACCGCCGGTCATCGAGCAGGCCAGCAGGAAGCAGTACTCCCCCGCTGGCGTCGGACCGGTCCGCAGGATCGGCACCGACAACGCCAGAACCCCGAGGGTGAGCAGGGCGAATACCGTGGCGACCAGGGCGCTGCGCCCGTTGGCCAGGTAGGAGCAGTCGGCGACGACGCAGAAGGTCTGCCGCGTACCGGCCTGACCGACGAGCACCGCCGCGACGGCGGTGGCGATCGTGCCCGCCGTTGCGGCGGCGATCGTCGCGCCCCGGCGGGCCACCAGCAGGTCGGCCAGGAGCACGAGTACGGCCGTGCCGGCGGCCAGGTACGCCGGCAGCAGCGCGACGTTGTCCACGGCCTGGGTCATCGGACCACCGCCTCCACGAGGGCCTGGACCGGATCACCGGCGATGCCGAGCACCAGCCCCGGCACCAGTCCGATGGCGAGCGCCAACAGCACCAGCGGCCCCCAGGCGGCCAATTCGGCACCGGCAAGCCCCGGGGTCAGTCCAGTAACCGCCGGGGTGGGCTGCCCCTGGGTGACCCGCCGGAGCAGGCGCAGCAGGTACGCGGCGGTGAGTGCCCCGCCGACGGCGGCCAGTACGCCGAGGGTGGTCCACAGCGGCCCGCCTACCTTCAGCGCGGCGACGACGGCGAACGCCTCGCCCCAGAAACCGGCGAGTCCGGGCAGGCCCAGTGACGCGATCGCGGCGAAGGCGAGCAGCCCGGCCAGGCGGGGCGCGCTCTCCCGCAGTCCACCAAGGTCGGCGAGGGTCCCGGTGTGCGCCCGGTCCTTGACCGCCCCGGCGAGGAAGAAGAGCAGACCGGTGATGACGCCGTGCGCGATGTTGCCGATCAGCGCGGCTTCCAGCCCGGTGGCGGTGAGGGTGGCGATGCCGAGCAGCACGAACCCCATGTGCCCGACGCTGGAGTAGGCGATGAGCCGTTTCAGTTCGACCTGGGCCAGGCAGACCAGGGAACCGACGATGATGGCGGCGACGGCAAGTACGCCGAGCACGCCGGCCGCCCAGCGGGCCCCTTCCGGGGTGACCCCGACGGCGATCCGGATCAGGCCGTACGTGCCCATCTTGAGCAGCACTCCGGCGAGGATGACGCTGCCGACGGTGGGGGCCTGGGTGTGCGCGTCGGGCAGCCAACTGTGCAGTGGCCAGAGTGGGCTCTTCACCGCGAAGGCCAACGCGAAGAGGGTGAACGCCACCAGTTGGGTGGTCCGGCTCAACTCGCTGCCGCCGGTGAGTTCGACGATGTCGGCGGTGCCGGCGGCGGTGACCACGACGAAGACGCCGACCAGCAGCAGCACCGAGCCGAAGAGTGTGTAGAGGGCGAACTTGCCGGCCGCGTGCCGTCGCCGCTCGCCGCCCCAGCCGGCGATGACCGCGTACATGGGCAGTAGGACGACCTCGAAGAAGAGGAAGAACAGGATCAGGTCGAGGGCGAGGAAGGTGCCCAGGATGCCGACCTCGATGACCAGCAGCAACGCCACCAGGGTGCGGCCCCGCCCCGGCTCGGGCACGTGCCACAGGGTGTACGCGCAGCAGAGCAGGGTCAGCAGCGTGGTGAGTACGACCAGTGGGTAGGAGATTCCGTCGACACCGAGGTGGAACCGCAGGTCCAGACCGGGTACCCAGGTCAGGTCGACCTCGTGCCAGGGCAACACCGGCCGTGGCCCGGGACGGGTCGGCCCGTAGTCGACCCAGCCCGGTCCGGCGCGGTCGAGATAGAGCGACAGGCTGACCAGGAAGGCCAGCGCCGCGAACGCGGTGCCGACGATCCGGGCCGCCCGGTCACTGCTTCGGGGTACGACGGCGACCAGTAGCGCCCCGAGCGCGGGTAGCGCCACCGTGGCGACCAGCAGCACCTGACCGATGCTCACCCCGGCCCACCTCCCATCGGCACCAACGGAAGCGAACCCGTCGACCGGCTCATCCGGCACCGCCCAAGATGCTCATCCGGCACCGCCCAGCACCACAGCGGCCAGCCCGATCAGCAGCGCACCGGCCAACACGGCGGTGGCCGCCCGGGGCAGCCCGGCCCGATGTCGGGCGGCGAGCCAGCCGCCCAGTCCGGCCGCGCCCCGTCCGGTGCCCTCGACCACCCCGTCCACGACGGTCTCGTCCCCCCAGCGCATCGCCCGGGCCAGCGCCCGCACGGGGCGTACGACGAGGGTGTGCTGCACCTCGTCGAGCCAGAAGGCTCGGGCGAACGCCGGCCGCAGCGGACCCAGCGTGCTGGCCGGGTCGGCGGCCGGGTCACGCCGCCAGCGCCATCCGGCCAGTCCCGCCCCGAGCAGCAGCAACGCCACCGGCAGCAGCAGGAACGCGTTGAGGTGCAGCTCGTCGAGCTGGAGTCCGGAGCGGAACGGCGGCACGAAGACGGCTAGTCCGAGCAGGGCGCTGGGCACCGCGAGCAGCAGCACCGGCCAGCGCATCAGCGGCGGCGGGTCGTGCGGGTGGGCGGCCGGGGACCGGGTGTCGCCGAAGAAGGTGAGCAGTAGCAGGCGGGTGGCGTACCAGGCGGTAACCGCGACCCCGAGCAGGCCGGCGAGCCACACCAGCCAGGCGAGCCAGCTGGGGGTGGGGCCGGTGCCGTGTAGGGCGGCCTGCTCGGCGACGACCAGGATGCCGTCCTTGCTCCAGAACCCGGCCAGCGGCGGTACCCCGGCCAGCGCACCCAGGCCGATCAGGGTGCACCAGAAGGTGACCGGCATGGTGCGTCGCAGGCCGCCCATGGTGGACATCAGGGTGCTGCCGATGGCATGGATGACACAACCGGCGGCGAGGAACAGCAGTGCCTTGAACGCCGCGTGGCTGAGCAGGTGGAACAGGGCGGCGGGCGGCGAGCCGACGGCCAACGCGCCGGCCATGTAGCCGATCTGGGAGACCGTGGACCAGGCCAGTACCCGTTTGATGTCGTCCTGGGCGGTGGCGGCGAACGCGCCGAGCAGCAGGGTGACCACCGCCATCACGCCGAGCACGGTCAGCGCCACCGGGGCCTGTTCGAACAGCGGGTAGACCCGGGTCACCGCGTAGATGCCGGCGGCGACCATGGTGGCGGCGTGGATGAGGGCCGAGACCGGGGTGGGGCCGGCCATCGCGTCGGGCAGCCAGGTGTGCAGCGGGAACTGGGCGCTCTTGCCGGCCACCCCGGCGAGCAGCAGCAGGCAGGCCACGGTCAGCGTGCCGCTGCTGTAGTCGTGGGCCAGCACGTCGGCGATCCGGAAGCTGCCGGCGTTGATGCCGAGCACCGCGATGCCAAGCAGGAAGCCGACGTCGCCGACCCGGGTGACCAGGAACGCCTTCATCGCGGCGGCCGGCGCCTCGGGCAGCCGTCGGTCGTGGGCGATCAGGAGGTACGAGCAGATGCCCATCACCTCCCAGCCGACCAGCAGCATGATCAGGTCGCCGGCCACCACCACCAGCAGCATGGCGGCGGTGAAGAGGCTGATCTGCGCGGCGTACGGGGCGTACCGGTGGTCGACGTCGCCCTGACCGGCGGGTGCGTCCCGACACAGGTAGGAGATCGAGTAGACCTGCACGGCGAGTGCCACGGCGGAGACGGCGACCGCCACCATGGCGGCGACGGCGTCGAGTCGGACCCCGAAGGTGACGGCCAGCCCGCCGAAGTCGATCCAGACGGTGGAGGTCTCCGTCGGCCCGTCCAGGGCAACGAGCAGCGCGATCGAGACGACCAGGGCCACCACCGCGCCGCCGATGCCGAGGCCGGCGGCGGTCCGACGTACGCCGGGTTGGCGTACGCCTCCGCCGGTGGCCGACCGGCTGCGGGGTGCGGCCGGCAGCAGCAGCCCGACGAGAGCGGCAGCGAAGGGTACGGCCGGCAGCAGCGGCCCGAGTACGCCGATGGCGCT
Organism: Micromonospora sp. NPDC003197; assembly: GCF_053590565.1. Lineage (NCBI taxonomy): Bacteria > Bacillati > Actinomycetota > Actinomycetes > Micromonosporales > Micromonosporaceae > Micromonospora > Micromonospora sp. NPDC003197. The sequence continues at coordinate 22,472 of NZ_JBSFTE010000042.1, forward strand.
CACGATGCCCTCACCTGCTCGTCCCGGTCCGCGGTATCCGCCGGTCCATCATGGACTGCTGGACGGTCGAGGGGTACCTCGTCCACGGCCACGCTGGCTCGCATCCGATAGAGCTGGAGCACGATCGCCAGTCCCACGCCCACCTCGGCGGCGGCGATGACGATGACGAAGAGGGCGAACACCTGCCCGGTGTGGGGGGCCGTCGGCACGCCTGCCGGCGCTGCCAGGGGCAGCGTCGCCGAGGCGGTGACCAGGATCAGGTTGACCGCGTTGAGCATCAGCTCCACGGACATCAGCAGCAGTACGGCGTTACGCCGCCGCAGTACGCCGTAGACGCCCAGCCCGAACAGCAGAGCGGCCACGACGTACGGGATCACCGGTCTCATGGGCGACGGCCGATCTCGGGACGGGACAGCACGATCGCGCCGATCAGGGCGGCCAGCAGCAGGACCGAGAGCACCTCGAACGGCAGTACCCAGGAGCTGAAGATCTCGCCGCCGAGCTGTTCGGCGCTGCCCGGCTCGGCCGGCGGTTCCACCTTGGACCAGCGGTACGCGTCGACGAACAGCACGGCCAGGCCGAGACCGGTTCCCCCGCCGATCAGGGCGGCCGGCCAGCCGGGCCGGTCCAGGTCGTCGGAGGCTCCGATCGGGGCCCGGGTGAGCATCACCGCGAACAACAGCAGTACGACGACCGCGCCCACGTAGATGAGCACCTGCACCCAGGCGACCAGTTCGGCGGTGAGCACCAGGTAGAGCCCGGCCATCGCCCCCAGGCAGACCACCAGGTAGAGGCCGGCGCGGACCAGGTGCTTCGTGGTCACCACCAGTACGCCGGCACCGACTGCCACCGCACCGAGGGCCAACAGGAGCACGTCCGCACCGGTCATTCTGTCGCCCCAGACGCCTCGGGTGGCTCGGCGGACTGGGGCGGCGGAGCGGTTGACGTGGCCGGCGGAGCGGTTGACGTGGCCGGCGGGGCGGTGTCCGCAGCTGGCGGGGCCGGGCGGGCGGGACGCTGTGGTCGTACACCGGGGGTGCTGGCCGGTCGTGTGGCTGGACCTGCGGCCCGGGCGGCCGAACCGGCGGCGCGGGGAGCCGCGCTCGGACCGGCTGCCTTGCGGGCGGCGGCGGTCTCCTCCTTCGCCGGCTCGCCCCGTCGGTCGTGCGCGGGCGGCGGCGGTACGGTCGCCATCCACTCCCCGAGGTGGTCCTTGTCGTGCAGCAGGTCCTTGATGTCGTACTCGGCGTATTCGAACTCGGGGGACCAGTAGAGCGCGTCGAACGGGCAGACCTCGACGCAGATGCCGCAGTACATGCAGAGCGAGAAGTCGATGTCGAAGCGGTCGAGCACGTTGCGTTGGCGGGGGCGGGCCGCGCCCGGCACCACCACCTCTTCCTTGTGCGAATCGATGTAGATACACCAGTCGGGACACTCGCGGGCGCACAGCATGCAGACCGTGCAGTTCTCCGCCAGCAGGCCGATCACCCCGCGCGAGCGGGGTGGCAGCTCAGGGGCGACATCGGGGTACTGCTGGGTGTGCGAGCGGCGGGTCATCGTCTTGAGGGTGACCGCCAGCCCCTTCGCCAGCCCCTCTCCAGGCACGCTCATGCCGAACATCCTGCCCTGTCAGCCCTCTACGCGCGACCACCCCCTGCCAGTCCTCTGGTTGATCAAGAGGTTTGCGTCAGATTTCGACTGTTCTCGTGACGCAAAGCTCTTGATCAACCAGGAAGGGCCACCCGAACGGCGGCGGTGAGCACCAACTGACCCAGCGCCACCGGCACCAGAACCAGCCAGCACAGCCGCTGTAGCTGGTCCTCGCGGAGCCTGGGATAGGTCACCCGGAACCAGATGATCACGAAGGCGACGGCGAACACCTTCAGCAGGGTCCAGAGCCAGCCCAGGTACTCGTCGCCGAACGGGCCCTGCCAACCGCCGAGAAAGAGCACGGTGGTCAACGCGGAGATCACCACGATGCCGACGTACTCGGCGAGCAGGAGGAACGCGAAGCGCAGCCCGGTGTACTCGGTCAGGTAGCCGGCGACCAGCTCGGAGTCGGCGACCGGCATGTCGAACGGCGGACGGCGGATCTCGGCCAGTCCGGCAATGAAGAAGACGATCATCGCCGGGGCCTGCCAGAGCAGCCACCAGGGCTGCCATGCCTCGACGATGCCGGAGAGGTTCAGTGTGCCGGCGGCCATCGCCACGCTGGCCGCCGCCAGCACGAACGGCAGCTCGTAACCGAGCAGCTGCGCGGCCCCGCGCAGGCCACCGAGCAGACTGTATTTGTTGGCCGACGCCCAGGCTGACATCAGCACCGCCACCACGCCCACCCCGACCACGGCGAGCACGAAGAACAGGCCGATGTCCAACGGCTGCCCGACCAGGTCACCCGGCCCGAGCGGAATGACCAGCAGGGCCAGCAGGTACGGCACCAACGCGACCACCGGCGCGAGCCGGAACACCGGCCGGTCCGCCTCCCGGGGCGTGACGTCCTCCTTCTGCACGAACTTCAGTCCGTCGGCGATGAGCTGGGCCCAGCCGTGGAAGCCCCCGGCGTACATCGGGCCGAGCCGGCCCTGCATGTGTGCCATCACCTTGTGTTCGGTCTGTCCTACGACCAGTGGCAGGACCAGGAACGCCGCGACGACACCGACGATCCGGATGGTCAGCTCCAACCAGACCGGCATCAGGCACCGCCCCACTCACCCGGGGCTGGCACGCCCGGCGGCCGCATCGCCTGTCGGCGGCTACCGCCCGCCTCGGACTCGCCCGGTTCCTTGGCCCCCGGCCAGGGTTTGGCCACCCGGGAGGCGAGCACGAACTCCTTGCGCAGCGGGTGCCCCTCGAACTCCGGGGGCAGCAGCAGGGATTTGAGGTCCGGGTGCCCGTCGAAGCCGATGCCGAACATCTCGTACGTCTCCCGCTCGTGCCAGGAGGCACCGGGAAAGACGTCCACCACGGAACGGACCCGGGCGTCGGTCCGGGGAATCCGGGTCCGGATCAGTACCCCGTGCCGTCGGGTGGTCGACCACAGGTGGGCCACCACGGCGAAGCCGTCGGCCAACTCGTCGACGGCGGAGAGCCAGTCGAAGAAGTCGCAGGCCAGTTCGGTGTCGTCCCGGGCGGCCAGCAACGCCGTCCGCCAACTGTCCGGCGGTACGTCGACGGTCGCGCGGGCGTACGCCTGCCCGCCGGACAGTCCGACCGTCACGTCCGTCTCCGCGAGCAGCGATCCCAGCCGTGCTCCGACCTCTTCCGGCGTCATGCCGCCGATCCTATGACCAGGCGGGTACGACCGGGACACCGTCGACCGCCCGGAGAGGGATGACGATGCGAGTCGAGACAGATGACGATGCAAGTCGATGAGTCCTTCAGCCAACCCGATCGACACGAGAACTGTACGGATTCGGACGCGGCGTGCCGCCGAGCGGGGAAGAATCTCCGGTATGCGTGCCTTGACGATCAAACCGGGAACCCCGGACTCGTTGCGTCTTGTCAACGATCATCCGGAGCCGCCCACCGACGAGGGCTCGGTGCTCGTCGAGGCGCTGGCGGTCGGCATCTGCGGCACCGACCACGAGATCATCTCCGGCCAGTACGGCGAGCCGACGCCCGGCTCGCAGAGCCTGGTGATCGGCCACGAGTCGCTGGGACGGGTGATCGAGGACCCCACCGGGACGTTCAACCCCGGTGACCTGGTGGCTGGCATCGTCCGCTACCCGGATCCCGTACCCTGCCCCAACTGTGCGGTCGGCGAGTGGGACATGTGCCGCAACGGGCTCTACACCGAGCACGGCATCAAGGGGTTGCCGGGCTTCGCCCGGGACCGGTGGCGGGTCCCGCCGAAGTTCGCGGTACGACTCGACCCGAGTTTGGCGCAGGTGGGCGTCCTACTCGAACCCACCAGCGTGGTGGCGAAGGCCTGGGCGCACATCGAGCGGATCGGCAACCGGGCGGCGTGGAAGCCGCAGACCGCGCTGGTCACCGGGGCCGGGCCGATCGGTCTGCTGGCCGCCCTGCTCGCCAGCCAACGCGGGCTCACCGTGCACGTCCTGGACCGGGCCACCAGTGGCCCCAAGCCCCAACTCGTCGGAGCGCTGGGGGCGACCTACCACACCGGCAACGTGGCCGACCTGGACTTCGAACCGGACGTCACCCTCGAATGCACGGGTGCACCGGTGGTCGTACTGGGTGTGATGCAAAAGGCGGCGCCAACCGGGATCGTCTGCCTGACTGGCGTCTCCAGTGGCGGCCGAATGATCGATTTGGATGCCGGTGCGTTGAACCGGGAACTGGTCCTGGAAAACAACGTCGTCTTCGGGTCGATCAACGCCAACCGGCAGCATTGGGACATGGCCTCCGAAGCGCTGACTGCCGCCGACCCGCAATGGCTCGGCGCCCTGATCACCCGCCGCCTCCCGGTCTCGGCCTACGCGGAGGCGTATACGCCCAGCGGCGAGGACATCAAGGTCGTACTCGACTTCACCCAGCCCTAAGCCGCTTTTCTGTTAGGAAGGGCCCCTTTACCGGCAGAATCCGATAACAAGGGGCCCTTCCTAACACCTGGACTTTTACCGGATACGGCAATAATTTGCGCCCCTAGAAATTGGCTCGGCGGATATATACACTCCCCGATACCCATCGGGAGGTGTAATGGCCGACCTGCTCATTGGCCCCGCCGAAATACGATTTCCAGACGCCCACCTGGACGCACTCCGTACGCTGCTCAGCCCGGTGCTCGGCGACCACACGGAGGCGTTTCTCGCCGGCGGGCTGGCGGCGCTGCGCGATCCTGAGCCGAGCCGGAACTGGGTGCAGGTCGGCATCGCGCCCGATGGACACCGATGGTCAGTGGTCTACGCCGGACTGGACGAAATCGCTGCCGAACTACTCGACCAGCAGATCGCCACCAACTTCTTCTTCATACACAAGCCGCCGGGGCTGCGAGTACGGTTCGAGGCCGCGCCCGGCCAGCACCAATCGCTGCACGACGCGCTCCACGCCCGGCTGGACCGGCTCCGTCCCCACCTGGACCAGCTGACCCCCGGCATCTACGAGCCGGAGCAACTGCTCTTCGGCGGTCCGACCGCGATGCCGTACGTCCATCGGATCTTCACCGCCGACGCCCGCGCCTGGCTGGGCTACCACCAACTCGCCGCGCCCCCCTCGACCTGGGCATTCTCCCTCGCGCTGGTCCGTCAGCTCCTCAACGGCCTGCGCATCGCCGGCTGGGAGGACCTGGAGGTGTGGGAACGGATCAGGCGACAGGCCCACCGGATGGTCCCCGAGGCCATGGACCCGGAGAAGGTGCGCTCGGTCGGTGGCACCATCCGTGCGTTGTGGGACGAGCCGGACCGGCTCCGTGCCAGCCTGTCCGCGCCCACGGTGGCACTGGTGGACCGGTGGGGCGGCGGGATCCGAACGGTGGCCGAGCAGTGGCACACCGACTACTTCGCGGGGTCGGGGGCGTTGATCGGGGAACGGGAAGCCTTGATCGGGGAACGGGAGGCCGCCGCCTTCGTCACGATCTTCCACTGGAATCGGGGCCGACTCTCGGCCCTCACCCAGGCGCTGGTCGCCGCCGCGCTGGCCGACCGGAGCAACCGACCATGAGCACGCCGACCAGCGGCGCATTCACCACACCAGGCCCGCCGACCACATCAGCTCCGCCCACGACACCAGCCCCGCCAACCACACCAGCCAGCGCCACGTCCACGACGCCAGTCGTGTCCGGCGCGCTCGGCGGCGGGTCGACGCTGCTGCGGCTGGCCGGGCTGCCGCTGGTGACCCTCGCCCAGGGGGGCGACCCGCAGCTCGCCGCCCTAATCACCGAACTGGACCGGGACACGGCCGCCTACCAGGAGCGGGCCAGGCGCGTCGCCGAACAGCTCGGCGACCTACTCGTACCGCATCCTGACCTCAGCCGCGCCCAGCGAGGCACCGCCCTACTGGTTCGGCGGGCACTGCACCGAGGCGACCCGGCCCCGGCCAGCACCACCGAGCTTGCGGGGCTGGCGGTGAAACTCCTGCCCGACTCCGATCTGGCTGAAGCGCTACGCGAGGTGCACACCGCTGCCGACGCGCTACGACAGGCTGGTCACACCGTCGAATGTTCGCTGGCGACTGAGGAGGTACGGCTGCTGGCCCTCCCCTGGCAGCTCCTGCACGATCAGCCCGCTGGCCGGCACGCGCTGCGCAACGGGGACGTGGCGATCTTCGAGGAGGTCGCCGGCCGGGTGGCCCGGGGTGAGCCGTGGACGACCAAGCGAATGCGTCAACGCAGCGAATACCTGTGGCGGATGCTCGCTCGGGGCAGCACCCGGGCGACACCCCGTGGGTGGCTCGCCCACGTCGCCGCGCTACGGGTCACCGATGCCGAGACCACCGGCTGGGCGGCCGGAGAGGTGCTCGTCGTACGCGACCTCGCAGCCACCGAGATCGTCGACAACCTGGACGAGTTCCGCAGCGTACGGTCGACCTCGGCGACACTGCTCGCCGACGACGATGCGACGGTTGCCATCGCCCCACTGGCCTGGCAGGACGCCGGACAGGTGTCGGTCTGGCTGGTCGAAGGCGAGCAGCGCAGAAAACTGGTGGCGATGCGGTTACGCCGCAGCACCGTCCTGGACGCGGTGTGGTCCCGGCTCTCTGGTGGACCCCAACCGGTCGTACGACTTGTCGACGCGCTCGCCGGCAGCGACCCGACCCGGCGGGACGCCCTGCGCCGGTTCCTCGCCCACCTGGTCAAGGTCGGCGCACTGCAACTGGGGGCCGCCCCGCACCCGACATACACCCGGTGGCGGTCGGTGGCCGCGTTCCAGCCACCGGCTGCCACCGAGCTGGCCAGCTCCCAGGCGTACCTCGACGTCTACCGGCAGCCGGCCGGCGACCTGGGCCGAGCGCACGCGCACGAACTCTCCGACCTGATCGGCCAGGCGCTACGGGTGCTGGCGCTGGCCGGCTCGGACCGTCCGGCGACGCCGCCCCCTCTCCCCCGGGCCCTGACCGAGCAGCCGCGCCGGCTGTTGGACGTGGTCGCGGAGTGCGTCGAGGTGGACAACGGCTTCGGCGGCCACGGTGACCACCGGCACGACTGGCCGGCACCCGGGGATCCAGACTCCGGGTACGCCCGGCTCGTCCGGTGGATCGATGCCCAGCTGCCGACCGGTGCCGGCCAGGCCGACGGGGACGGGAACGGGATCGACCTGGATCCGGCGACACTCGACCGGTGCGGCGCACCCGAGCAGCCGCTCGACTGGCCGATGGACGTCCTGCTACGTCCCATCGCCGGCCGCGCAAAGCCGATGACTGTCCCGACCGGACACACCAGCCGCACATCCGGCCGCTCCCCACACGACAGCCGGGCGTCCGGCCGCTTCGGGGCGGTGGCGCTGCTGGCGGACCTCGCCCCGGCCGGGGTGCTGGACGCCCGATTCCTTCCTGCACTGCGGCAGCTGGGCACCGAACTGCCCCACGCCGAGGCGTACCAGCGGTTCCTGAGCCGGCTCGGCGACCTCACCGATGTGCCCTTCGTCGAACTTCTCGTTCCGTCGATGTCCACGATGGCCGCCAACGCCGTACGTCGCCCCGGCTACACCCGGTTCTGGACCGGCGACCCGGATCTGACCGGCTACTTCCCGGACGGGGCGCGACGGCCGACGACCTACCTGCCGTTGTCTGCCATCACGTTGCGCGCCAACGGAGGACAGGTGATCGCCGAGGCGGACGGACGGCGGATCTGGCCGATCACGCATACCGCGCGGGTGCCCCGGCCGCCGTGGGACATCCTCCGGGCCCTGCTCCTGCATGCCTCGCCGCAGACCGACCGGCGTACCTGGCGGCCCCTGACCTACTCGCTGCCCACCTGGCCGGACCGGGACTACCTACCCAGGATCACCGTGGGCGGCGGCCGGCTGGTGCTGACCCCGGCGCAGTGGCGGATCAGTCGGGCCGAGCTGGGACGCGTCGACGATCCGCTGGTCGACCGGATGCGGGCGCTGGTACGACTACGCCGCCGACTCGGCCTGCCCCGCTGGGTCACGGTCGTGACCGATCCGCACGACGAGCCGACCACCGTCGACCTGGAGAGCGTACGGGCCCCCCGGGTGGTGGACCGGCTCCCGGCCGGGCACCCGGCGCTGCTCGTCAGCGAACTGCTGCCAGCACCGGACCAGTTGCCCGTGTACGACGAGGCGACACCGGCCGGTGGTCGCAGCTTGGCTGAGCTGATCTTCCGGGTGCCCTTCGACACCACTGCCGACGCGGCGGCCGGCCTGGTCGCCGCACGGATCCACCGACCTCCCGGCCCTTCGCCGGAGGCTCCGCCGGACCGACCGGTATCGGCGGAGAACCCACCGCCCAACCAGAGGATGGTGCCCCATGGACCAGTTCGGATCCGCTGAGCTGCGGCTCGACGATGTGGACAGCCTGATCGCCGAGTTGGAGGTCGACTTCCAGGAGCTGCGGGAGTTGGCCCCGGAGGCGGCCAACGGGCTGACGAACAACAGCTGCTGCGGAATGGGTAGCTGCCACACCTTCTGATGCCCCGGTTCCGGTGCGTCGTCTTCCCAACGCGCACCGGAACCTCCCATCGCGAAAGGTCCGCCGTGCGCTCTACTGTCGACCCCATCGGGTACGCGCTGGCCGGCCGTACCCTCACCGCCGCCGCCCAGCAGACGGCTGCCACCCGGCAGGTCGCTGCCCGGGCCAACTGGGGTGTTCCCCTGCTGGCCCGGCTGGTGACCACGGTCGAGTCGACTCCGGCTGCCGACATCGACCCGCCGACCGTTATCGACCCGACGATCGAGGCGACCGCCCGGAGATCCGTGCTGACCTGGGTGGCTCAACGTCGGGGCGGGGTGGTGGCAGCGGCCCGGTTGTACGGGGACGGGCTCGCCAGCCTCGTCGTCGGGCTGGGGCACGCCTGCGCCGTGGAGCCTCGACTGCGTACCGTGGCGCAGCTGTCCCGGGATCGGCTCGTCGCCTGGTGCCGACGCGAGCCCCGCCGCGACGGTCCGCTGGCCGTGGACTACGACCTGGTCAACGGGGTCGCCGGCGCGGTGCTCGCGTTGACGGCCAGCCCGGATCCCCAGCCCGAGCACCTGCGGCCGGGGCTGCGCTACCTACTGCTCCTCTGTACCGGACCCGAGCTGACCGGGCTACGACACGGTGCCCGGGAGCCCGACCCGCTACTGCGCTGGAACGTCGGTCAACTCAACCACGGCCTGGCCCATGGCGTACCGGGGATCCTTGCCGCCCTGGTCGCCGCGCATCCCGTGGTTTCCGGAGCCGAGCGGGAGGAGGTGACCGCAGCCATCGCTCGGCTCGCCGAATATCTCTGCCGGTCGGCGATCCGCGACGGGCGCGGGGTGCTCACCTGGCGACGGGGCAGCGACGAGACGGCCGCCACCACCGATCCCCGCCGGCAGGCCTGGTGCTACGGCGCGCCCGGCGTAGCGTGGCAGCTGGCCGAGGCCGCCCGGGTGCTGGACGCTCCGACCACCGCCGAGGTCGCCCGGTCCAGCATGGCCTCGCTCTGCGCCGCCTGGGACGACGACTACTACCTACGTGCCGAGTCGGCCGACGCGCAGCTCAGCCTCTGTCACGGCGCACCAGGGGTGTACGCGGTGGCTCGCGCCTTTGCCGATCACGACGGGCTGGCGGTCGCTGGCACCCTGGCCGAGCATCTACGGGACCGCATAGTCGAACGGTTGCCCCGCTGGTACGACTCGACCCGCGCCGGGGCGACCATGCTCGACGGCACCGCCGGCACCCTGGCCGTGCTGCTCGCGGACGGGCCGACCAGCCGAGGCTGGCTCTCCCCACTGGCGTTGCGCTGAACGCACAGGCGGACAGGTGGCACTGCTCAGGCGGACAGGTAGCGCTGACCGATCAGGCGGACGGGTTGGTGGCGGGCGGCCGGACCAGGGGCGCGGTCAGTGACTCGACGGTACGCGCTTCGGCCGGCTGGTCCGCTGGAGAGGCGAGCGGATCCGGCCGGGGCACCCCACCGATCCCGGACTGCTCGGCGGCAATCTTCTCCTGGAGCCGCAGAATGCCGTGTAGCAGCGCCTCGGGGCGGGGCGGGCAGCCTGGGACGTAGACGTCGACCGGGATGATCTGGTCGACGCCCTTGGTCACCGAGTACGAGTCCCAGTACGGGCCGCCGCAGTTGGAGCAGGCACCGAACGAGATGACGTACTTCGGCTCGGGCATCTGGTCGTAGAGCCGCTTGATGGCCGGGGCCATCTTGTCGGTGACCGTGCCGGAGACCACCATCAGATCGGCCTGGCGTGGCCCGTGGGCGAACGGGATCACTCCCAGTCGAATGAAGTCGTGCCGGCCCATGCTGGCGGCGATGAACTCGATCGCGCAACAGGCGAGCCCGAAGTTGAAGACCCACAGCGAGTAGCGCCGACCCCAGTTGAGCACGAACCGGATCGGCTCTCCCAACACTCCCGGCAGCTGCACGGTCGTCCCCCTTCGGTCTGCCAACCGACAGTGAATCACAGCCGCAGCGGGCCGAAGTCGTGCAACCGTGCCTGATATCGACATGTGTTGCCGGCATTCCCGAGCAGTCGGCAGTGCAGTTGTCCGCCTATACCGGCGACCTCGGTCAGGCGCGGGGCCTGGCGCAGGCCCGGGACCGGGGGCCTGACCTGACCCAGGAGGACGACATCGCCCCCTTCCAGTTCCGCTGAGTTCGTACGACACAGTTGCTGGCCATGCCCGGACCGAGGGCACGGCCAGCAACGCATCCGCCGGTAATCAGGTCAGCAGTCCGAGCATCTGGTCGATCTGTGCGGTACGCGACAGGTCGATCCGCCGGGCCAACTCCCGGGACTGTTGATGTACCCCGAGCCGGATCTCGGTACGGGCCAACTCCACGGCCCCGTGCTGGTGTCCGATCATCAGGTTGAGGAACGCCTTGTCGAATTCGGCTCCGCTGAGCTGCCGCAGGGCCGCGATCTCCTCGGGACCGGTGGCTGGCATACCACCATGGTCGGCGTGCGCGTGTGCGTTCGGATCCGCCGAGGTCGGTCGACCCCAGCCGCGTAGCCAGCCCTGCATCGTGTCCCGTTCGGCGGACTGGGTAACGTCGATGGCAGCGGCCAGGGTCTTCAGGTCGGGGCGCTGGGCCCGGCTCGCGGCGAGCCGTACCAGCTCGATTCCCTGCTCGTGATGGATGACCATCATCTGGAGAAACATCACGTCGGCGGCGTTGAACTCCCCGGTGGCCGAGACGACGGCGGTCGGGGCGGGCGATGCTTCCGGTGGGGCTCCGGTCGACGGGGTGAGTGCAGGGGCACTGCCACAGCCGGCGAGCAGCAGGAGGCTCACGGCGACCAGGCTACGACGGTAACGGGTCATGTCATGGATCTCCGGCGTCTCGTCGTCGGGCGCGAGGCGGCCCTGTCGGAGAGGGTGTGGGTCCGCGCCTGGGGGCCGGTCGACTCGTACGGTGCCAGAGACCGGACGCGGACCCGCTTTTGCTGGTCAGACCTGCTGCCACAGGGCCGGTACGTTCGGCGGTTCCCAGCCGGGGATGGCGGTGTGCGCCTGCCGGCAGCGGAAGGTGGCGCCACCATAGGTGACGACGCCGCCTATCTGGTAGGCGGTGCCGGCGGTCCAGGTGCCGCCGGTCGGTGGCGGGGTGGTCGGCGAGGTGGTGGGGTTGGTCGTGGGCGTGGCGGTGGGGGTCGGGTTCGGTCCGCCCCCGCCGATCTGTAGGTCGATGCAGGCGTAGAAGGCGTTCGCCGTGTCGGCGATGTTCCAGATGGCCAGGATCTTCTGCCGGCCGGTGTAGCCGCCGAGGTTCACCTGGTGGGTGACGGTGGCTCCAGGTTGGCGACCGCCGTCGTCGAACAGGGCGATCCGCTGGCTGCCGATGTAGTACTCCCAGGTGCTGGTGGCGTGCCGTGCGGTCAGCACCCAGCTGAACGTGGTGGAGCCACTGCCCACCGAGGTGGCAGGCCAGCCCTTGCTTTCGTCGTCCAGTTGGGCGAACCGGCTGTTGCCACCGCTGCAGCTACGCAGCCCCTTGGGGCCTTCGACGCTGTGCGGCTCCCACTGGATCTCGCCGCAGTTCGTCACCCGGCCCTGCGCGCAGAGCGCCTGCCGGCTGGGCGGGGATGACACGTACCCGTGGGCCTGCGCGGGCGAGGCCACCACCAGGGCGCCGCCAAGAACAGCGGCAACGGTCAGGAGGGAGAAGACGAGCGGTCTTCGCATGACGGAACTCCTTACTCGACATGGATCGGCAAGTTGCCCCCAAGTTAAAGTAAGGGTTCTTAACAGTAAATACCTACAGACAAACAATCATCGATGAACTGGAAAGTTGGCAGGCCCGCCGGTCATGGTCGGTCATGGCCGGTCGTCACGGCCCATCGGCAGCCTCGGCGGGGTGCCAGGCGTAGCGGGACATGTCGACCCGTTCACCCCGGAACACGACGCCCTCCGCCATCAGACGGGCCCGAGCCTCCCGCTCATGTCCGGGTGGCAGCCGGCCGGCAGAGTTGACCACCCGGTGCCAGGGCACCCCGCCGCCGTACCGAGCCATGATCGAACCGACCAGTCGAGACGACGTACGACCAGACCGCTCCGCCAGATGGTCGGCGATCGCCCCGTACGAGGCGACCCGCCCCGGGGGAATCGCCTCGACACAGGCGAGCACCGCTTCGACGTACTCCTCCGGGGTCACCGGACTCTCCCGCCCAAATCGATCAAGCCCAGGTCGGGCGCTGCAACAGACTGAAGAACTCGACCAACAGCCGCTCCCGCAACGCCGGTGGGGCGGCGTCGAGCAGCGTGTTCACCGTCGCCATCCGCTCCGGCGTGGGCCCAGCAGCCGCGCCGAGACCCGACCCGACGGCCGCATCAAGACCCGCCCCAGCGGCCGCGCCGAGACCGATCCCACCGGCCAACCCGGCAACCAACTCGGGGGTGAGCGCGTCCGGGGTGAGCGTGGCCGCCAACGCGCGCAACTCATCGGGCAGCCGTACCGGACCGAGCCTGCGCGCGTCCGCGGCCGCAGCGGCCAGGTCCGGCCCGAACTCCGCCACCCGGGGCGCCACCGAGGCGGTCACCGTCAGGTGGATGCTGGCCGGCAGATCGGCGTACGCCAACTGGGGCTGGGTGTGCCAGCCCCGGGCGGTCAGCTCGTCGGCGAGGACGAAGAGGTCCAACTCGGCATCCACGCTGGTGAAGCAGACCACTGTGGACTCCGGTTCGGCCAGCAACCGCAGGCCCGGCACGCCGCGTACCGCGTCGGCGAGTCCGCGTACCGCGCCGAGGGTCTGCTCGGCGAGCCGCAGATAGCCCTCGTCACCGAGGTGCCGCAGGGTGGCGTAGGCGGCGGCGACCGGGCCGCCCGAGCGGGTCGAGGCGATCCCCGGGTTGATCATCGTGTAGCCCGGCCAGTCGGCCGAAGCGAAGTACTGCGGCCGACGCAGCCCGGCGTCCCGGTGCAGCAGCACCGACACACCCTTCGGAACGTAGGCGTACTTGTGCAGGTCCACCGAGATCGAGGTGACCCCGGGCACGGAAAAGTCGAACGCTGGCCCGTCGACCCCGAGTCGGCGCAGGTAGGGCAGGGTCCAGCCGCCGAAGCAGGCGTCCACGTGACAGCGCACCCCGGCCGCCGCCGCGACCGCCGCGATCTGGCCGACCGGATCCACCACCCCATGGGCGTACGACGGTGCGGAGCACGCCACCAGCACGGTCTCCGGCCCGATCGCCGCCGCGACGTCGGCCACCTCCGGACGCAACGTCTCGGGCGACACCGGCACCAGATCGAGCGCCACCCCCAGGTAGTGTCCCGCCTTCGCGAAAGCGGCATGCGCCGTCGCCGGGGCGACCAGCCGGGGCCGGGTCACCTCCGGTCGGGCGTCCCGGGCCGCCTTGACGGCCAGGATCAGTGACTCCGTACCGCCGCTGGTGACACTGCCCACCACCTCCGGTGCGGCACTGTCCGGCCCCCCACCGAGCACCCGGGCCGCCGCCCCGACCAGGGCGTTCTCCATTGCCAGCAGCGACGGGAAGGCCGTCGGGTCAAGCCCGTTGACGTGCGCCGAGAGCGCGTACGCCGACATCGCCAGATCGTCCAGCCCGGCCACCGCCGGGTCGTACACGTAGGCGAAGAGCCGCCCGCCGTGGGTCGGTCGGTCCGCGGCGCGCAGCCCGCGGATCTCGGCCAGCACCTGTTCCACCGGTACGCCCCGCGCGGGCAACGCCTCGACCATGGCGGTCACCGTACCGTCGCCCCGATCGGACATCATTCGCCGACCCGCTCAGCTTTGCCACGCTCGGCGCTGACCTCCCGCTCGGCGCGATCGCCAACGTCCACCCGGGCGGCGCTGACCTCCCGCTCGGCGCGATCGCCAACGTCCACCCGGACGGCGCTGACCTCCCGCTCGGTGGCGGTGCGTTCCGCCTCGGCGAGCCGCTCGGCGGTGAGGTCGTAGCCGCGCAGCAGCAGCACCGCGACGCCGACCAACACGGCGGGCAGCACGGTGAAGCCGAGCAGCACCCCCAGCCGGGCCGAGTCGGACTGCGCGGCCGCTGCTCCGGTGTCCGACGAGGCGTATCCGGAGATCTGGAGAACCAGCCCGTAGATCCCCGGACCGAGGGCCAGGCCGAAGGTCTCCCCCGCCGTCCACAGGCCGGTGAAGACGCCTGCCTGCTGCCGGCCGGTACGCGCCGCGTCGTAGGCGATGCAGTCCGGCAGCATGGCCAGCGCGAACACCTGCTGCCCGGCGTAACCGCAGCCGATGGCGGCGACCAGCGCGTAGACCGCGACCGGCGGCAGCATCGGCGCGGTGACCAGGGCCAGCGCCCCCACCGCGAAGATCGCGGAGGCCCAGCAGAAGGCCGGTAGCTTGCCGAGCTTGGCACCCACCCGGCTCCAGACCGGCATCACCAACAGGGCCGGCCCGACGAAACAGGCGAAGAGAATGGTCGGGCCGGCGGCGGATCCACCCAAAACATGGTCGGCGAAGTAGTTGACCCCGGCGAGGATGGTGGCGATCCCCGCCGACTGGACGACGAAGCAGACCAGCAGCACCCGGAACGGTCGGTTACGGGCCGCGACCGCGAGCTGCGCCCGGAAACTCGCCCCATCCGACTCGTCTCGGCCCGCAGCCGTCCCCTCCCGGTCGGCAGCCGTCCCGTCCCGGCTGGTCGGCACCTCGCCACCGGCGGCGGATCGAGCGGATCGAGTTGCCGTGCCGAGGAACGAGCCGAGTGCCCCAACCACGATCAGTGCGGCCACGAACAGCCCCATCCAGCGGTAGCCAGGAATCCCCTCGCCACCAGCGGTGACCACGGCCGGGGCGAGCGCGCCGGAAACCAGGATGGCCAGCGCCAGCACCGCGATCCGCCAGGTCATCAACCGGGTGCGCTCCTGGTAGCCGGCGGTCAGTTCGGCCGGCATCGCCACGTACGGCACCTGGAAGAAGGCGAACGCGGTCGCGGTGGCCAGGAAGGCGAACGCGACGTACGCCCCGGCCCCCGGGCCGGTGCCGAACGGCGCGGCGAAGATGGCCGCGAAGAGCACCGCCAGGGCAAGCCCGGCCCCCAGCAGGTACGGCCGGCGGGCACCCCAGCGGGACCGGGTCCGGTCGGAGATCCGCCCGGCGATCGGGTTCACCAGCACGTCCCACGCCTTCGGGCCGAGCACCAGCAGGGCAGCCACCCCGGCCGCGACGCCCATGGTGTCGGTCAGGTACGGCAGCAGCAGCAACCCGGGCACGGTGCCGAACGCCCCGGTGACCAGCGAACCGGCGGCGTAGCCGAGGTGCACCCGACGCGGCAGAACGTCGTCCCGGACGGGCAGCGACACAGTCATGAACCTGAGTTTCATCCATGTTTTACGGCTCCGGCATCCCCCGAAGATCCCCCGTCAACGGCGACGGCGAGCGCCACGATGTGGGAGGTGCGCGTCCCGGACCGGCCCCGACCACGCAGAATGGGCGGGTGCGGGAAGAAGTCATGGCAGCCCAGCGGATCGTGGTCAAGGTTGGCTCGTCGTCCCTGACCACCGCCGAAGGAGGGCTGGACACCGCACGGGTGGACGCCCTCACCGGCGTACTCGGTGGCCTGGTGGCCGACGGCCGGGAGGTCGTACTGGTCTCCTCCGGGGCGATCGCCGCCGGGCTGGCCCCGCTCGGCTTGCGCCGTCGCCCCCGGGATTTGGCCACCCAGCAGGCCGCCGCCAGCGTCGGGCAGGGGCTGCTGATCGGCCACTACGCCGCCAGCTTCGCCCGACAGGGGCACAACGTCGGGCAGGTACTGCTCACCGTCGACGATGTCACCCGGCGGGCGCACTACCGCAACGCGTACCGGACGTTGCGCAAACTGCTCGATCTGCGGACCGTACCGATCGTCAACGAGAACGACACGGTAGCCACCGACGAGATCCGGTTCGGCGACAACGACCGGCTCGCCGCGCTGGTCGCCGCCCTGGTCCACGCCGACCTGCTGGTGCTCCTCTCCGACGTGGATGCCCTCTACACCGGCGATCCGGCCCGGCCCGGCACCAGCCGGATCGCGGACGTCCACGACGCCGCCGACCTCGCCGGGGTGACCATCGGTCGGGCCGGCAAGGCGGGGGTCGGCACCGGCGGCATGGTCACCAAGGTCGAGGCGGCCCGGATCGCCACCGGCTTCGGTATCCCGGTGGTGCTGACCGCCGCGCCGCTGGCCGCTGAGGCACTCGGCGGCCAGCCGGTGGGCACCTTCTTCCACCGGGTACGACAGCGGCCGGCGGCTCGGCTCTTCTGGCTGGCGCACGCCACCTCGCCCCGGGGGCGGCTGCACCTGGACCCAGGGGCGGTGCAGGCGGTGGTGGACCGACGCAAGTCGCTACTGCCCGCCGGGATCACCGCCGTGGATGGTGCCTTCACCGCCGGCGACCCGGTCGACCTGGTGGACACTACGGGCGCGCCGGTGGCCCGAGGGCTGGTCAACTACGACGCGGTGGAACTGCCCGGCCTGCTCGGCCGCTCTACCGGTGAACTCGCCGCCGCCCTCGGCCCCGCCTACGAACGTGAGGTCGTCCACCGCGACGACCTCGTCCTGCTGTAAGGAAGGGCCCCTTCTTATCGGTTTTTGTATAAGAGGGACCGTCAGTAGGTGTTATTTGAGGCGGCGGGTGGTGGGGCGGGTGTTCCAGCGGTAGTGGGTACGGGCTTGCCGGATGAGGGCACGC
>NZ_JBSFTE010000043.1:0-33162 GCF_053590565.1 Micromonospora sp. NPDC003197
AGGACTCTCGACAAGCCCTATTTTCCCTGATCAGAAGGCACTTCTTCGTTTCCGGTCCACTCCTTGGACAGCCCTTAACGAAGGGCCGAGGCTAGCTCGTCTAATAAGTGCCAGCGCTCCTGGAAGCTGATGGTGTGCCTTATCGGAGAGTGAGCAGCTCAGAAGCGGGTTCGGTAGCCGGCGATGGTGTTGCTGGCTTCCGTCAGTAGGACTGTTGAGTCGCTGATGTTCTGGCGTGCGTCTGCCATTGAGCTCTCGGTGCGTTTGACGATGGCGGGTTGGCCGCCGGCGAGTATGGCCAGGATGGCGTTCTGGCTGTCCCACATTCTTTTCGCGGTTTCCTTGAGGCTGTCGGTAGCCTGATCGATCTATTCGATGACCTGGTTCAGTCCGGTGACGACCTGACCGACGATGCTTGGCTGCCCGCTCAGTTGGGCGGCGGCGGTGGTGGAAGTCCTCACTTGGCTGACCCGTGGGGTTGCTGGCTTGTCTCCTCGTTCGCGTAGGTGGTCAACCGAGGCGGCGATGGCCCCTTTGCCGACCGTGCCGACGATGAAGCCGACGATCCCCCCGAGTACCGGGGCGGCTGAGGTGAAGCCCCATCTGGCGGCGAGTAGTCCGAGCAGGGTGCCGAGACCGGGGCCGACGAGTTGGAGGAGACTTCCGCTGGCTTCTTTGACCGTCTCGTACCCCACCCGCCGCAGGTAAGGTCGTTCTGGCCGCTCGCCAGCACGGTATTGCCTTCTACGCCAGCTCATCTGGGTACAACGGGATCGAGGAACGCGCAGCTTGTCGCGATCATCAGCGGCAGATTGTTTCCTAGGTCCTGCGCGACGTTCTCTGCGGTCAGGCCGAGAGGTTCCTCATGCGGTTCACGTTCCTCCTCGTCGGCTGCCGCGTAAAAGACGCAGGCTTCCCAGAGGTTGGGGTTGAGGTATGAGAAGGACCAAAGCCCGTATACGTCGTTGGGAAGGGCGAGGATGGGTTGGTTGGCGAAGCCGATGCGGTGCAGGTGGGGGTCTTCGGCGGTGGAGCCGAGCCCTTGGCCGAGGGGTAGGAGTTTGTGGCGGCGGAAGACTGGTTCGAGGTTGCCGTTGGGGTCGAACTCGACCAGTAGGCCACGGTTGAGCAGGCTGTCGACGTACTCGGCGGCTCGGGGTTCTGGGTTTGGTGCCGTCTCCAGTAGGCGGATCAGTGACTTGCGGTTGACCTTCAGTTTGGCGTGGGCTTCGGCGTCGATGAAGGCGGCTGCCCAGACGGCGGCGTCGGTCTCAGTCAGTTCGACCAGGTCATCGCCGAGGTGGATTTCGTAGCACTCAGGGGTGGGATCCGGTGGTCGTACGTATCGGAAGCGTGGGCCCATGGAGAGCCCGACGGGCACGATGACAGACGACATGGCGAACCCCTCGCTTCTCAGAAGTTTGCGACGTAGCTGCTGGTCGCGGTGACCGCGCCGCGGGCGAGGCCGGCAGCCTCGTGTAGGTGTTGCTTGACCTGCTCCAGCCGGTTCAACGCATTGGCGACCTCGCCGTGGGTGGAGCCGGCGGTGATCGCACGCAGCAGGGCCGAGGTCTGGTTGATCGACTCGGCGACCGCCAAGATCTGTAGAACCTGCTGCTCGGTGCTCGCGCCGAACTGAGCGACGCCTGCCTTGATCTCTTCTACGGTCGCCATCGGCTGTAGTCCTCCCAACCGGACACGAAGGCACCCTGAATGCTGACCGTACCGGATTGAGTGCTTTACGTCAGTCTTCAATATGACGAGCTCAGGGGTGTTTCGTCGCGTGTTGTGCGAGGTGATGGATGGCTCGCCTTGTCGGGGTCGGCGCACGTGAATGTGTTGTCAGCGTGCGCTCTGAGCTGGGCATTTGCCGACCGGCTGCGCGAATTCACGTCAACGGATTCCGCACATCAACCGCTACGAGTGGCATCTACCCGCCGACTGGCGGCGGCGTAGGCGATCCGATGTAGACCAGCATCACAGCGAATCGTGCACGGCAGCGTTGCTGCTCAACGTGCTTGTCGACCATAGCGGGCACCGGCAGCGGTCCGAACGTCCTAATGCGAGGGATCGTCGTGGCGGCTAACCTACGGAGTTCTACTCGACACCGCCAACCCCTAAGGCGAAGCTTCGTGATCACTGGTGAGCTGAAGAGCAAGGTCGATCAAGTCTGGAATTCCTTCTGGTCAGGTGGGATTTCCAACCCATTGGAGGTGATCGAGCAGATCACCTACCTGCTCTTCATCCGTAGGCTGGATGACCTGCAACAACTGGAGGAGAACAAGGCCAATCGGCTCGGCAAGCCGATCGAGCGCGCGATCTTCCCGGATGGCGTCGACCCGCAGGGCCGCAAGTACGCCGAGCTGCGCTGGTCTCGTTTCAAGAACGCCGAGCCGGGCGAGATGTTCAAGATCGTTGGCGAGCACGTCTTCCCGTTTCTGCGGACCCTCGGCGGCGACGGCTCGACCTACTCCACCCACATGAAGGACGCCCGCTTCACCATCCCGAACGCGGCGCTGCTGTCCCGGGTCGTCGACATGCTCGACGACATCCCCATGGACGAGCGCGACACCAAGGGTGACCTCTACGAGTACATGCTCGGCAAGATCGCAACGGCCGGTCACAACGGCCAGTTCCGTACGCCTCGGCACATCATCCAGCTCATGGTCGAGATGACCGCCCCAGGCCCGGACGACACGATCTGCGACCCGGCCTGCGGCACCGCCGGCTTCCTGGTCGAGGCCAGCGAGTACGTCCGGCGCGAGCACTCACAGAAGCTGTACGACGCCAAGCGGCGTGACCACTTCCACCACGACATGTTCCACGGGTACGACTTCGACAACACGATGCTGCGTATCGGCAGCATGAACATGCTGCTGCACGGCGTCGAGAACCCGAGCATCGAATATCGGGACTCGCTCGCCGAGAGTGTCAGCGGTGATGCGGAGAAGTACTCGCTGATCCTGGCCAACCCGCCGTTTGCTGGCAGCCTCGACTACGAAAGCACGTCCAGAGACCTCCAGCGGCTGATCAAGACCAAGAAGACCGAGCTGCTGTTCTTGGCGCTGTTCCTGAAGCTGCTTAAGCCAGGTGGGCAGGCAGCGGTCGTCGTGCCGGATGGTGTGCTCTTCGGGTCGAGCAAGGCTCACAAGGAACTGCGTCGGATGCTGGTCGAAGACCAGAAGCTCGACGCCGTCGTGAAGCTGCCGAGCGGCGTCTTCAAGCCGTACGCCGGGGTGTCGACAGCAATCCTCTTCTTCACCAAGACCAACAGCGGTGGCACCGATCAGGTCTGGTTCTATGAGGTGACTGCCGACGGGTGGAGCCTCGACGACAAGCGGACACCGCTGCTGCCCGAGGACAAGCTCGGTCCGAGGCCATCTCAGGCTCTCACCGAGGCAGAGCAGGCAAAGAACAATCTGCCTGATGTGCTGGCCCGATGGGCTTATCGAAACGGCGATGAGCGGAAGCGAGAGCGGACCGATCAGAGCTTCTGCGTGCCAAAGGCCGACATCGTCGAGCAGGACTACGACCTTAGCCTCAACCGCTACAAGGAAGTGGTCCACGAAGAGGTCGAGCATCGCCCACCCACCGAAATAATCGCCGATCTGGAACGCCTCGAATCTGAGATCCAGCAGGGCCTCGCCGATCTGAAAGCGATGCTGTGATGGATGACTGGGAAGCTGTTCGCTTGGGTAATCTGTGTGAAGTGGCGACAGGCGGCACGCCTCTGCGTACTAGGCAAGAGTATTTTGGCGGCGATATCCCGTGGGTCAAGATCGGCGATATGTTGCAGGGTCATGTTGTGGTAACGGAGGAATCGATTTCCGAAGCGGGTCTGCGCAATAGTTCCGCCAAGATGTTTCCCGCTGGCACCGTCTTGATTTCGATCTTCGCAACTATTGGTCGAACGGCGGTGCTGGGTGTCGATGCGGCGACCAATCAGGCGATTGCCGGACTTATTCCGCGCGACGCAAGTGTCCTGTCGCCCTCCTACCTTCGACGTTATTTGGATAGTGCTGTCGCGGCCCTCGAACGCAAAGCGCGCGGGGTTGCTCAAGTCAACATCAATTCGAGTATTCTGAAGTCATTGGAAGTGCCACTTGTTCCCATGATGGAGCAGTGTCGAATTGTGGAGGCGCTGAATCGGGTGGATGAGCTCCGCGCCAAGCGTCGCCAAGCCCTCGCCCACCTCGACAATCTCGTGCACTCGATCTTTACTGAAATGTTTGGCGACCCTATTCGTAATCCCACGATGTGGCCAACGGTCCGTCTTGGGGAGGTGTTAGATATGCCTCTCAGAAATGGTCTATCGCCGTCCAATCGTGGCGATCTTGAGGCGAAGGTCTTAACTCTTTCGAGTGTGACGGGTGCGCGGTTCGACTCTTCTGCGTGTAAGTCTGCTAAATTCTCTAGTGCACCTCCCAGTTCTCAGTCGGTCGATCGTCGAGACTTTTTGGTTTGCCGGGGAAATGGGAACCTCAAGCTTGTTGGTCGAGGTTTCTTTCCGGATCGATCGATGCCTGATGTGACTTTCCCCGATACGATCATCGCGGCTCGCATCTCGACGCGGAAAATCCGCCCGAGTTTCCTTCAGCATGTGTGGGGCTCGCCGGCGGTCAGGGTGCAGATTGAGTCGGCTGCGCGCACGACCAATGGCACCTATAAGGTTAATCAAGCAATGTTGGAGAATATTTATTTTCA
Organism: Micromonospora sp. NPDC003197; assembly: GCF_053590565.1. NCBI lineage: Bacteria > Bacillati > Actinomycetota > Actinomycetes > Micromonosporales > Micromonosporaceae > Micromonospora > Micromonospora sp. NPDC003197. Next base: position 4,705 of record NZ_JBSFTE010000043.1, read on the forward strand.
CGCTCCAAGCCTTGAACTTCAAGATCGCTTTACTTGGCAAGTGAATGCTATCGAGCGGTTGAAGGAAGCTCATCAAGCCCATTTGGTGGAGTTGGATGGGCTGTTCGGGTCGTTGCAGGATCGGGCCTTTCGGGGGGCGCTGTGATGTGACATGATCGAGGGCTGCTTACTTCCTGGGGGGATGGTGCTCAATGGGTAACTTCGTGTTCTTGCAGGCAGAATGGCCTGACCTCTTTGACGAGGCTGAGCGCTCCGAGCGTCATACCTTCGCCGATCCCCGTACCTCCTGCTTTTATGCCCGTCGCTGCCTGGAGCTGGCCTTGGCCTGGCTTTATCGGGCTGACCAGGCGTTGCGGATGCCCTCCGGAAGCAAGAAGTTGTCGACCATGATCTCGGAACCGACGATGATCAACCGGGTCGGGCCGGGAATGCACGCCAAGATGGAGATCATCCGTAGGCAGGGCAACAAGGCTGTCCACGAGAAGCGGAGGATCACCGAGCGGGATTCCCGGCCCGTGGTGCGCGAGTTGTTCGAGGTCATGTACTGGATCGCTCGCCATTACACCCGGGATGCGGCGGCGGTCCCGCCGAGCGCACTGGCTTTCAACGAGTCGCTGATCCCGCGTCCGACCGACGTGCGGGCGCAGTCCCAGGCCGAGTTGCGGGCGCTGGCCAACCAGCACGCCGCCCAGGATGCGCAGGCGGCCAAGGCCGAGGAGAGCGACCCCAGCCTCGACGAGCAGATCGCCAAGCTGCGCGAGCAGATCGCGGCGGCGAAGGCGGCCAACGAGGCGCGGCCGGACGACCATGACTACAACGAGGAGCAGACCCGCGATCTCTTCATCGACCTGCTGCTGAAGGAGGCGGGCTGGCCGCTCAACCAGGAGCGGGATCGGGAGTTCAAGGTCACCGGCATGCCCAACGCGCTGGGTGTCGGCCTGGCCGACTACGTGCTGTGGGGCGACGACGACAAGCCCCTCGCCGTGATCGAGGCCAAGCGGGCTCGCCGCGATGCTATCTCCGGCCAGCAGCAGGCCAAGCTCTACGCCGACTGCCTCGAAACGGCGTACGGGCAACGGCCTTTGATCTTCTACACCAACGGCTTCGAGATCTGGCTCTGGGATGACCAGGCCTATCCGCCCCGGCAGGTCCAGGGCTTCTACACCAAGGATGAGCTGCAACTGCTGGTCCAGCGGCGGAGCAGCCGCAAGCCGCTCGGCGACCTGCCGATCAACGTGGACATCGTGGAGCGCTACTACCAGCAGCGGGCCATTCGCCGCATCGCGGAAACCTTCGAGCAGGACCGGCAGCGCGGGGCGCTGCTGGTGATGGCGACCGGGGCGGGCAAGACCCGCACCACGATCGCCCTGGTCGACCTGCTGATGCGGGCCAACTGGGTCAAGCGGGTGCTCTTCCTCGCCGACCGGGTTGCCCTGGTCAATCAGGCGGTGGGTGCCTTCAAGACGCACCTGCCGGACGTGGTCACCGTCAACCTGGTCACCGAGAAGGACACCGAAGGCCGGGTGTACGTCTCGACGTACCCGACGATGATGGGCCTGATCAACGAGACGAACGGCGATGTACGGCGGTTCGGGCCGGGCTACTTCGACCTGGTCGTCATTGACGAGGCGCATCGGTCGGTCTACCAGAAGTACAAGACGATCTTCTCGTACTTCGACTCGCTGTTGGTGGGGCTGACCGCGACCCCGAAGGAGGAGGTCGACCGCAACACCTACAGCCTGTTCAACCTTGAGGACGGGATGCCCACCGACGCGTACGGCCTGGACGAGGCGGTGGTGGAGGGGCACCTGGTGCCGCCCCGGGCGGTGTCGGTGCCGTTGCAGTTCCAGCAGAAAGGCATCCGCTACGCCGACCTGACCGAGGAACAGAAGGACGAGTGGGATGCCCTGGAGTGGGGCGACGACGGTGAGGTCCCGGATTACGTCACCCCGGAGGCGATGAACACCTGGCTTTTCAACAAGGACACCATCGACCAGGTGCTGCATACGTTGATGACGCGTGGGCACAAGGTGGCCGGCGGTGACCGGATCGGCAAAACGATCATCTTTGCCAAGAACCAGCGGCACGCCAAGTTCATCGCCGACTGCTTCGACCTGAGCTACCCGGAGTACGGCGGGCACTTCGCCCGGGTGGTCACCTACCAGGCCGAGTACGCCCAGAAGCTGATCGACGACTTCTCGATCCCCGAGAAGGCCCCGCACATCGCGATCTCCGTCGACATGCTGGACACCGGCATCGACGTGCCCGACGTCGTCAACCTGGTGTTCTTCAAAGCCATCCGGTCAAAGACGAAGTTCTGGCAGATGATCGGCCGGGGCACCCGGCTGCGGCCGGACCTCTACGGCCCCGGCGACGACAAGAAGGACTTCTTCGTCTTCGACTTCTGTCAGAACTTCGAATACTTCAGCCACAACCCGAAGACGGTGGAGGGCTCGTCGACCCCGTCCCTCACCGAGCGGCTGTTCAAGGCCAAGGTCGAACTGGTCTACCAACTGGACCAGCGGTTGCCGGACGGGAGTCCGGTTAACACCGACGGCACCAGCAGCGAGGCGGGCCTGCGCTCGGACTTTGCGCACGAGCTGCACACCATGGTCCAGGGCATGAACCTGGACAACTTCGTCGTACGGCCACACCGTCGCCTGGTGCAGCGGTACGTCGAGTTCAGCAGTTGGGAGCACCTGTCGCCGGAGACATCGAGTGAGATCGCCGACGGGCTGGCTGGCCTGCCCACCGCCGTACGCGACTCCGACGAGGAAGCCAAGCGGTTCGACCTGCGCATCCTGCGGTTGCAGCTCGCCTGCCTGGGGGCAGCGCCCGGCTTCGACCGGCTTCGCGCGGATGTCCAGGCCATCGCCTCGGCACTGTTGGAGCAGATCAACATCCCCGTCGTACGGGCACAGGAGCCCCTGCTACGTGAGGTCGCAGGTGACGAGTGGTGGCAGGACGTCACCCTGCCCATGCTGGAGGTGCTGCGCCGCCGGGTGCGGTCGCTGGTACGACTGATCGAGAAGACGAAGCGGGCGATCGTCTACACCGACTTCGAGGACCGGCTCGGTGAGGCTGTCGAGTTGCCGCTCAGCGGGGTCACCGTCGCAACGGACCTCGGACGGTACCGGGCGAGGGCTCGCGCCTACCTGCGGGCGCACGAGGATCACGTTGCCGTGCAGAAGCTGCGGCGTAACCGGCAGCTCTCCGCCACGGACCTGGTCGAACTGGAACGGATGCTCGCCGAGAGCGGCATCGGCAGTAAGGAGGAGGCAGATCGGGCGCGCGCCGAGTCGGACGGCCTCGGCCTCTTCATCCGATCGCTGGTCGGGCTGGACCGGGAGGCCGCCATCGAGGCGTTCGATGAGTTCCTCGACGGCCGGAAGTTCACCGGTACGCAGATCGACTTCATCCACGTGATCATCGGCCACCTGACCGAAAACGGGGTGATGGCGGCGGAACGACTGTACGAGTCACCCTTCACTGAGATCGCCCCACGCGGACCGGAATCGCTGTTCCATTCGGGGGAGGTGGATCGGTTGGTCACGATCCTTCGATCGGTACGGGACACTGCCGTTCCCGCTAGCGAGGTGGCCTGACCGCGCTCGGGGTAGGGTGATCCAGTATCTGTCGACCAGCCGTTCGGGGAGATCCGATGATCTTCATTACCGCGAAGTTCCGGATCCTGCCCGAGTACGCGGATCAGTGGCCGCAGATCGCCGACGAGTTCACCCGGGCGACCCGGGCCGAGCCGGGCTGCCTGTGGTTCGACTGGTCCCGTAGCCTCGACGACCCGACCGAGTACGTGCTGGTCGAGGCGTTCCGGGACGACGCGGCCGGCGGGGCGCACGTGCAGTCCGAGCACTTCAAGAAGGCGCAGCAGACCCTGCCGCCGCACCTGGTCGAGACCCCGCGCATCGTCAACACGACGGTCCCGCAGGACGACTGGTCGCTGCTCGGTGAGATGGCCGTACCCGACCGCGCCTGACCTGGCGCTTTCCCTCCAGCCCTGACCAGGGGGCTTCCCGTCAGCCCCGTTCGACGGCAAGGGTGGTCAGGTTGGTTCTGACCCGGTCCAGCAGAGTGACGAGCTGTTGACGCTCGGCGGGGTCGAGCCCGGCGGTGGCGGTGTCGGCCAACTTCTGCCACATCGCCTCCACCTGCGGCAGCGTTGCTCGCCCTTTCTCGGTGAGCTGGATGCGTACCGCCCGCCGGTCGCCCGGCACCGGTTCCCGGGTGAACCATCCACCGGACTCAAGCCGGGCCAGGGTGCGGGTGACGGTCGGCGGTTCGACGCCGAGCCGATCGGCGATCTCGTTCACGAGTAGCCCCGCCGGTTCCTGGCCGAGGTGCCACAGCGTCACGTCCTGACCGGGGTGCAGGCCGAGCTCGGCCAGCAACGTGGCCTGTGCCCCACGGTAGAGCTTGGCCACCTTGACGAGGGCTTTGTTCGTGACGATGACCTCGGCGAAGTCCATTCGATGAGTTTAGGAGTGGTTGACAGACTGTCCAGCCGCGATGCATAGTCGGCTAATAATTAGCCGGCTAGTGAAAGGCTTTCCGTGGAGACAAACCTCAAGGGCAAGGTCGCGTTCGTCAGCGGCGGATCGGGTGCGATCGGGCGGGCCATCGCCGTCGGGCTCGCCGCCGAGGGAGCGGCCGTCGCCGTGTCCTGGCACTCCGGCCAGGACCGGGCGCAGGAGGTGGTCGACACCATCTCGCGGGCTGGCGGCCACGCCATCGCGGTCCGCCTGGACCAGCACGACCACTTGTCCGGGCACACCGCCCTCGACCAGGTACGACAGGAGCTCGGCCCGGTGTCCGTACTGGTGGCCAACGCGGTGCAGTGGCCCTCCCGGGAACTCGGGGAGATCGAGGGGCTGACGGCATCACTGATCACCAACACCGTCGGTACGGCGGCACTGATCGACGCCGTACTGCCCGAGATGCGCGATGCCGGCTGGGGACGGGTGGTCATCGTCTCCACCGATGTCGTGGAGCAGCCGATGGCCGGCCCGCTCAGTTACGTCGTCGCCAAGGGTGGGCTGGAGAGCGCAGCCCGGGTGCTCGCGGTCCGGGAAGCGCGACACGGCATTCTCACCAACGTCGTACGGCCCGGGTTCACCCTCACCGACCGGGCGCTCACCACGCCCTTCCTCGGTCAGAAGGCGGTGGACAGCGAGTCGGCGAAGACCCCCACCAGGCGGATCTGCACCCCGGAGGACGTCGCCTCAGCAGTGATCTACCTGGGCTCCGGCGCCAACGGACACGTCAACGGACAGGTGCTCTCCGTAGCCGGTGGCCGGGAACTCGTCCGCTGACGGCGAGGGCGGAAGCCCTGGGAAATCGGTCACATCCGGGCCAGAACGTGGGATGACCTTCCCGGGAAACGGGTGGGCGGTCGTAGACTCGGCCGCGACACACAACTGAATACCTCATCCAGAGGGGCTGAGGGATACGGCCCGATGACGCCCCGGCAACCACCTTGCGGACTCGATGATCGAGACCCGGCGAGGCAGGTGCCAAATCCGTCCCCGCCGCACCGTGCGGCGTTGGGAAAGATGAGAGGACGGCCTCGGCCATGACGTCGATCATCGACGCGACCCCCACCCAGCCCACCACCACCACCGTGAGCCCCGCACGGGCCCTCGTCTGTCGCGGCTGCGGCGCGGAATATCCCCTGGCCGCCCAGCACGCCTGCTACGAGTGCTTCGGCCCGCTGGAGGTCGGCTACGACCAGGCCGCGCTGGCCCGGGTCACCCGCGCCGACATCGAGGCCGGCCCGCAGAACCTGTGGCGGTACGCCGCCCTGCTGCCCGCCGGGCAGGACCCGGCCACCCGGGTCACCCTCGACCCCGGCCTCACCCCGCTGGTCTCCGCCCCCGGTCTCGCCGCCGAGTTGGGCATCCGGGCCCCGCTCTGGATCAAGGACGACAGCGCCAACCCCACCCACTCGTTCAAGGACCGCGTGGTGTCGGTCGCGCTGACCGCCGCCCGAGGGCTCGGCTTCACCCGGTTCGCCTGCGCCTCCACCGGCAACCTGGCCAACTCGGTCGCCGCCCACGCGGCCCGTGCCGGCGTACCGTCGATCGTCTTCATCCCCGGTGACCTGGAACAGGGCAAGGTGGTGACCACCGCCGTGTACGGCGGCGACCTGGTTGCCATCGACGGGTCGTACGACGACGTCAACCGGCTCTGTAGTGAACTGGTGGAGACCGACGAGTTCGAGGACACCGCGTTCGTCAACGTCAACGTGCGGCCGTACTACGCCGAAGGTTCCAAGACCCTCGGGTACGAGGTGGCCGAGCAGCTTGGCTGGCGGATTCCCGAGCAGGTCGTCATCCCGATGGCCAGCGGCGAACTGCTAACCAAGATTGACAAGGCGTTCAGCGAGCTGGTCGAGATCGGACTGGTCGAGGCGCCGGCCAACGGGTGGCGGGTCTTCGGTGCCCAGTCGGCCGGCTGCAACCCGATCGCCACCGCTCTGCACGCCGACACCGATGTGATCACTCCGGTCCGGCCGACCGGCATCGCGAAGTCGCTCAACATCGGTGACCCGGCCGCCGGCCTGTACGCGCTGGAGGCGGTGCGCCGTACCGGCGGTTGGATGGACTACGCCGACGACGACGAGATCCGTGACGCGATTCAGCTGTTGGCGCGTACGACGGGGGTGTTTGCCGAGACCGCGGGCGGGGTCACCGTGGCGGTGCTGCGCAAGCTGGTGGCCAGCGGCAAGCTCGACCCGGAGGCCGAGACGGTGGTCTACAACACCGGCGAAGGGCTCAAGACCATCGACGCGGTGGCGGGACAGGTCGGCCCGACGTACCGGGTGAAGCCATCGCTGCGTGCGGTGCGCGACGCCGGCCTGCTCGGTTGAGTCTGTGCGACGCCGGCCTGCTCGGTTGAGCCTGCCGGCTTCGCCCGGTACATGTTGGAAGTTCCAGCGTACGAATGCCGTACGTAGTCGCTTCTTCTCCGTCGGTAGAAAAATAGCCCGTCGAGGGCTTGACGCTGGCACCCGCGCGGCGCAAGATGCTCCGTGCGGGGGGACGCATCGCCGTAGACTTTCGAGTTCTTACGACCCGACGCCGAAGGCGTTGTGCGAGCGTCCCCCCGACCAAACTCTTCGGAGCTTCTAGCGGCTTGGCCTCGTTACCGCCAAGGCCAGTGTCGTCACTTCCACGGCCAGTTTCTTTTTATGCCCTTGTCGCCCATGCGCACCGGCGGGCCAATGTAGCCCCAGATCTGTTTGTTCGCGCCCGCCCGGGCCGTTCTCGGGTCGATCCGTTGTTTGTTCACCCGGTCACTGCGGTTGCCGCCGATCGTGGTGATGGTGCCGTCCTTGTGTACCTTCGTAACGAACTCCACATGACCGTCGCTGCCCGGTTTACCGAAGACCACGATGTCACCGGGCCGGGGATCGCTGTGCTTCCCCTTGTTCTTGCCCCAGTTGGTGGCCCAGGCCGCACCGCTTGACGGCAGATCCTTGGCCTTGACCCCGGCCGTCATCAGGACCCAGGCGGCGAAGACCGCGCACCAGGCCGTCTCCGCGTTCGCGGTCTTGAACCAGGAGCCGAACATCTTGTTGTAGGTCTTCTCGCCGAGCATCTTCCGGAGTTCCTTGTAGTACTTGTCGAACTCGCGCTCGGGGATATTGTCGAAGCCGCCGTACTTCTTGGCCAGCTTCTGGGCCCGCTTCCACTCCTCCTCGGCGATCTTCACGATCCGGTCGCGTAGCTCCTGCTCTCTCAACCCGACCACATACGGCTCGCCCTTCGGCCCCGGATCCGGCTTCTTGGCCTTCTTCTTGCGGGTAGCGCTAGCGCTGCTGGTCAGCAAGCCGTCCGGGTCGGTGAATGTGGTCGGATTGTTGTTCGCATAGGCGAAGCCGTGCATCTGCTGTGGATCGTCGACATCGATCAGTGGATCAACGGAGATAAACCGGCCGGTGTCGGGGTCGTACTCCCGGGCACCGAGATGCGTCAGCCCGGTCGGATCGATGGTGCCGCCGACGAAGCCACGGTCTCCCGGCCAGGTCGGTACGGCACCGCCACGCGGCCCGCCGAACGGCAGCAGGTACCGCCGGGTGACCTGGTGACTGGCCGCGTCGATGGCGAGTTGCCCGGTGCCCTGGTGGTCCGGCACCAGCCAGGTCAGCTTCCCGGCAGTACGTACCCCGACGGTGCCGCCACCGAAGGCGTAGTAGCGGGTTCCGGTCACCGAACCGGCGGCCAGCCGAAGCTCGGTGTCGCCGAGGTACACGGTGGTGCCCCCGGAATCACGGCGGATCAGCCGGGTTCCATCGGCGTCGTAGAGGTACGACGTGGTGCTTCCGCCCTCGGTGACCGTGGCGAGATGACCCTCCGCATCCCAGGACAACTGTTGCCCGACCCCGGCCACCGTACGGCTGGTGGTGTTGCCGTCCGGGTCGTACGCGTAGGTGTCCGTCCGTGGCCCGCCGGTGCCACTGGTGACGACCGAGCGCAGCGTGTGCGGCTGGGCTCCGCCAGCGGCCGGATAGGCGTAGGACCGGGTGGTGGTGTCCCCGCTGGTCGTGTGCCGGACCTCGGAGATCCGGTTGCCGATTTTGTCGTAGCCGTACGAGTGCCAGTAGGCCGCCGGCCCGCCCAGCCCCGCGACGCTCGGTTCCGCCTCGCAGTTACCCGAGGCGGGAGTCCAGGCAGCGACCAACTGTCTCAGGGCGTCGGACCGGAAACACTGGACGTCGGAGACGGTGGCATCCGCGATCCGGGTCACGTTGCCGGCGGCGTCGTAGCGGTAGCTGACCGACGACACCGTCGTCTCGCCGGTCGCGGTCGTCAACCTCGTCTGCGCCGTTGCCTGCCGCCGGGTGTCCGCCTCGTAGCTGAACTCCCGAACCACCTGCGTCGGCGCGGTGCCCAGGGTCACCGCCCGCAACTCGGCCAACTCCGTGTACGCCGCCGACTGCACGAGGGTGGTGGTCCCCGTGACCAGGGTCGTCGGCAGGCTCACCGGGCCGGCGCTGTACCCGTGTTGCACGGTCTCCGCCGGCAGGTCACCGGCGGCCGGCAGTTGGGTGGAGGTGACCTGACCGGCCGCGTTGTAGCCGAACCGGGTCTCGTACCGTCCAGCCAGTGCCCCTTCCGCCGCCGGCAGCACCACGACGGTGCCGGTCGGGCGTCCCGCCGCGTCGTAGCCGAGAACCTCGCTGCGGTAGGCGTTGCCGCCGGCGTACCGGACCGAGCCCGCGGCCAGCCCCTTCCCGCCGGGGATCGTGTCGTAGCTCCACTCGGCCAACTTTGGCCCGGTCGGCGAACCCTCGTAGGTGCCGGTCCGGCGGCCGAGGCCGTCATAGGTGTAGGTCAGCGTCCGACCCCGCCCATCGGTGGCCGAGGTCAACCGGTCCTCGTTGTCGTAGGCCGAGATGTTGACCCCGGAATCCGGGTCCTCGGAACGCACCTTCCGGTCACGCAGGTCGTAGAAGTGCCGCCACACGTTGCCGGCCGAGTCGGTCACCGTCGCGAGATTCCCGGACCGGGTGTACGTGTAGCGCGTCGCCTCGTACGGGCCGGTCGCTGCCCCGCCGGTGGTGTACTGGCGTAGCTCGGTCACCCTGTTCAACCCGTCGAGGATCGTGGTCGTCGCCGGCTCCCCGGCCGGCGGGACGGTCGTCACCGAGTTGCCGGCGTACGACATGGTGGTTCGCCACTTCTCCACACCGGCCGACAGGAGAATCTCCGCTACCTCGCGGTTCGCACCGTCGTAGAGGTACCTCGTCTGGGCCGGCACCGCCGAGTCCGCCACGTTCAACAGCGTGCTGCCCGGTACGCCCTGGTTGTTCCAGTACGGCGCGTTGACCCGATCCACCCGACCGTAGTGGTCGTACCGGTGGTCGGTGACGATTCGCCCGCCAGCGGGGGAGGGCGACTGGGTCTGCCGCTCCCGAAGCTGGCCGTCGTAGAAGGTGAAGCTGCTCTGGTAACCAGTGCCGTCAGCCAGCAACGACTTCGTCTCGACCACCGAGGGCCCGTTCGCCCGGATGGTGTAGACGAACTCCGCCGTCGGGCCCTGGCTCGCCCGACTCCGTCCCGGTGCCCAGGCCCGCAACACCCGGCCGAGTGGGTCATAAGCCATCTCAGTGACCCGGTTGTTCGCGTCGGTCGCCTTCACCGGCAGCCCGAGGAGCCGGTCGAAGTTCGTCGTGATGACGTGGCCGAGGGCGTTGGTAACGGTGCTCACGGTGGGCTGCGTACCGGTCGCCGGGGTGTAGGCGGTGCTGGTCCGGTTACCCACGCCGTCGTACTTCTCGACCACCCGCCCGTGTACGTCGTGCACCATCCGCTCGGTCTCCACGTAGACCGGCCCACCGTCGTACGAGGTCGCCTCCTCGACCCGGGTCACGTCACCGACACTGGGTGGCGTGCCCCAGACGGTCGCCCCGTCGTAGTAGAACCGGCTGTCGGCGACCAGGTCAGCGGGGAACGACGGAGTCTCGTCACACCGCACGCCCACCTTCTCCACCCGGGCCTCGGCATCCAACACCCAACTCGTCGTGTTGTCGACGTAGGTCACCCGGGTGCAGAGGTCGTCCCCGGCCATTGAGACGTCGCCCAGGTCGGTGGTTTGGATGAGCCGGCCGTGCGTGTCGTACTCATTGCGGACCTCGCTGGTACGGCTGGCGTCGGCCGACGTGGTCGTCGTCCGGCTTGTCTTCTCGCCAATCAGATAGGCGTCCAGCGCACCGATCGTTCGGCCTCGGCTGGCCGTCCTGCGAATCTGCGTCGGTTCGGAGAGTTTCCGCTCCACGACAGAGCCACCGACCCCGTTGAAGGTGATCGACTCCCGTACGGCACCCCGCCAGTACGGCTGGTCATCGACACTGCCGCCCTGCGAGTCGACAACCTTCACATTCTTCGCCGTGCCGTCGCGGTTGCGGTCACCGTTCATCCCGCGCAGGAACAGCTGCTCGGTCAGGGTCTGCGTGCCCAGGCTCGGGTTGCCGGTGCGCACCCGTACCTTCTGGTATCCACGCCACTGGTTCCAGTTCCGGTCGGCGGTGGCGGTGGTGTCCGAGTCGTCGTACCGCCAGGCAGCACCGCCGACGTACTCGTAGTCGGTCACCTGGTCCGGGTTGCCGCCCACCAGGTCCCGCTGGGTGACCCGGTTCACCACGTACTTGTAGAACACGTCCGGACCGCCGTAGGGCGCGGGCAGGTCGCTGTGGGGATAGCAGCGACTCACGTTCTGGTCCGGGATGATGTACGGCTCGCCGCCGCACTGCGGGGACGAGTAGGTCACCTCGACCCGGCCGCCGCTCTCGCTGTTGATCGCCGACACCCGCCACTTGTAGAGGGACGGGAAACTCTCGTTTGAGTTGTGCCGGTTGGCCAGGGACACGCCAGCGAAGGTCATCTCGGGAAGGCTCACCGTGCCACCGACGTGCCCGGCGTGCACGATGCCGTTGAGCCACAACGACCGGCTCGCGTCGTTCTCCTCACCCCAGGGCTCGCTGGACGGGTACGGGTCGGGATATGTCTGCCGCAGGGTCCAGGAGTCGACGCCGGCGTAGCCGGAGCCGTCGTGCACCTGGGTGCTCACCGAGGCCAGCCGTTTGCCGGTCCAGAAGGTGGGTTCCCAGTAGTACGTGCACGAGCTGGCACAGTTCTGGTCCCAGGGCGTGTCCGGCCAGTTCTTCCAGTTCGCCGAGTTGGTCGCGTCGCAGGCGGTGCCGGACGTCCGGCACCGGTCAGCCACCGTGAACACCACCCGCGCCGGGGCGGTGGTCGTGTAGACCGCACCGTCGCGCTGCCCGTAGTCGATCCGAGCCAGGTAGCCGCCCCGGGTATAGGGCGTGGTCTGCCCGAAGTAGGGGTTGCCGTTCCAGCGGCCGTAGGAATTGCTCTCCTTCTGGTAGTGGTACGAGAGCACGTCACCGTGCCGGTCCACCACATAGTCCAGGTTCCACCGGTGCGCCTGCTGGCACCAGGAGGTCGCTGGCGTACTCGTCCGGCACGGCTCGCCCGCGTGGTTGCCGAAGACCGGTGCGGTCCAGGTCGACTGGGTCTCCGGCTGGCCGCTGCTCCAGCCTGGCAGCCGGTTCAGCCCGAAGTAGTACTGCGTGCCGTCCCGCGAGGTCAGTCGCCAGTATTCGCCGTCGTTGTCGCCGTTGTTGGCACCGGTCAGCAGTTCGACCCGCCAGCCGGTGTCCTCCTGCGCACGCCAGGTGCCCGTCGCGTCGTCGCGGACGAGTTCCCCACCGACACCGCTGAAGACCGCTGTGGCGTTGTGGGAGACCCAGCACTGGTCCTGCGTACCGGCATTCCCGCCGGTGTCCTTGTGGCACTGTCGGTACGACCGCTGGATGTAGCCGGGTGCGAGATCGAAGCCCTCACCCACCCAGGACGGTTGGTTGTTTGAGGAGCCCATTCGCCCGTCCACCCCACCCGACGAGTACGACAGCGTGAGATCGGGCTTTGGGCCGGGCATGATCGGCACCTTCAGCGGATAGGACCAGGTGAAGTCGCCGGACTGCAGGCCGACCTGCCAGCGTGCGGAGGGGGTCAGCTCGGTGGCGGAGAAGGAACCGGTACTCCCCGAGGCAGCGGCCAGTACGGCGTACAGGGCCGATCCGGTGGCGGGGATCTCCACTTCGGCGCTCAACCGGCTGGCCGTGAAGTGGTTGCGGGTCGTGACCTCGCCGGCCTTACCGGTTTCGCCGCTCTCGCCGGTGCAGCCCGGGGTCTGCAACACGCAGACGGGCAGTCGGACGAGACGTAACCGAGCGGCGAACTCCCCGCCCACCGCCGCGCGGAAGGCAGAGTAGTCCACCTCCATCGGCACCCGACTCGGTTTACCGTCGGCGGGACTGTGCTCGGTGTCGGATGCGTGGCTCAGTCGGATCAGCAGCCCGGTGATGCCGAGGCGACGCGACTGGTCCTGTCCGAGCACCTCGACCCGGGTGCGGACCTCCCCGGTGTCGGAGGTTCCGAGCCAGATCGGCAGTTCACCGGCCCGGATACGCGAAGGAGTCTTCGCTTGGATGTCCCGGGCCGGCGTCGCGAGTTCCGCCATACCCGCACGCGGCCAGGTGGCAACCGGTGCGGGGCCGTTGGCTGCCAGTCGCGCCGGATCAGGCGGTACGGGTTTCGCGGATAGGGCGGTGCCGGTCACCGATGTCATTGCCGGTGCCTGGGTCCCGCCGGTACGGGCCGTGGCTGGCGCAGCGATGGCGGGTACGGTACCCAGCGCCAACGCGAGCGTCGTCACGATGCCGATGAATGAGGATCTTTTACGTGTGAGCAGAGTCTTGGCCATGCCACATCCCCCGGACGCATCCGAAAATATCTGCTCTGATCGATGCTATTGGCGGAGTTCGCGCTGCCTAGACGGCCAGTGCGGACAGTTGGCCACAAGCGGCCGGAGAAAAGATCAAACCCAGCCTCGGCGACTCGCCTCAATGCCCAGGGTCAGCCGGTTGACGGCACCGACCTCCCGTTCCAGTGCGTCGATGTGTCGCCGGACCGAGCGGGTGCTCAGGCCGAGGGTGCGCGCGATGGCCTCGTCCTTCAGCCCGGTTGCGGCGAGTCGGAGCACCTCCCGGCGGCGGGCCGACAGCGTTCCCGCCTCGTCCGGCGGGCTGAGTGCAGCAGCGCGCTGCCACAGCATCTCGAAGTAGTCGCCCAGCGCGGCGACCACCACGGGCGCGTGGATCAGCATCGCCGCCTCCACGCCGATCGGAGTCAGTGCAACAAGAGCCGTGTCGTCGGCGAGCACCATCTTCATCGGTAGGTCGGGCAGGACCCGGTATTCCTCGCCAGCGGCCAGCGCCTGCCGGATCAGCCCGCGGCAGGTGTCGTCCGTCATCAGCGCGTCGGTGCAGATGCTGCGATGCCGTACGCCACGCGCCCGAGCCGTGGTCGGTGCCGTCAACGTCGCCCGGCTGGTCGGCCACACGGTGAAGTGATGTGTCTCCAGGTTGCGGCACTCGCGGCGGGCACCCAGCACGAGTTCCCGCTGGATGCCGATGATCTCCGTACGGTCGACGTGCAGTGTCACCCCCAACCTGGTCTGGTCGGTCAGCCGGGTCGCGGGTCGTCCGTCCAGGCCCTCCAGCCAGGCGGCGTGCGACAGCACCCGGAGCTGCTGTTCGGCAGTGTCCCGCCGCCACCGCATGAGCAGCCGCCGTAGCGCGGTCAATGGCGTCACCGGGTGCACCACGACCGGCAGATCCACTGATTCCCACACCAGGCCGCGCTCGCGTAGCTCGGCCAGCGCCGCATGCTCAACTGGATCAGTGATTTCCGCGAGGGCTCGTCCGCCGATCGTCAGCAGTTGTTCGTAGAACCGACGAGCCCCTTCAGAGAACATTGTCTATTTATAGTGTGGACGAACCGGTCCTGCCAGCAGCTCGCCGGACACCCGGCCACTCGCTCAGGTGCCGGTACGAAAACCAGTCGCGGTAGCAGCGTCGAAGCGTCACGCTCAGCCTGTGGAAATCGTTGTTGTTCCGCTGGACGTGACCGACGATGCCGCCGTCGAGCGGTCGTACGAGATCGAGGCGGCCAGCTACGCCGCTGACGTGCCCGACCTTCCGCCGGTTTGTCGGCAACACTTCATCGCCAAACTGCGACATCCCATGCCCGGTAACCAACCCTGGCACGGGCAAGCCCATCTTGACGGCGTAACCGTCGGCCATATCAGCATCGAGCTGCCCACCATCGAGAACACCGAGAACGCCGGCTTCGAGTTGCACGTACACCCGAGCTATCGGCGGCGAGGCGTGGGCCGGGCCCTGTACGAGCACGCGTGCCGGGTGGTGGCCGAGCGAGGACGGAAACGGATCGTCGGCGGAATCATCAGCGCCTTGCCCGGCGGCCCGACCCGATCCGAGGCGGGCTCGGCGTTCGCGGCGGCCATGGGCGCGACGGCAGCCCTCACCGAGGTACGTCGTCGGCTCGACGTCACCGCGGTCGACCAGGCGGAACTGGACCGACTGTGGACCGAGGCATGGTCCAGGGCGGAGGGCTATTCCCTGGTCCAGTGGGTCGGAAAGACCCCCGAGGCGTACCTCGACGACGTCGCCTACCTTGACGGACGACTGCTCAAGGATGCCCCCATGGGCGATCTGGAGTGGGAGCCGACCAAGACCGACGCGGACCGGATCCAGGCGGCGGAGCAGGCGCTTGCACTGCGCGGCGTACGCCACTACCACAGCGGGATGCGGCACGAAGCGTCCGGCAGACTCGTCGCCTGGAGCCTGCTGAACTTTGCCGCCACCAGCCCCTGGCACGCGTACCAGCAGATCACCATCGTCGACCCCGAGCACCGGGGCCACCGACTCGGCGCAATCGTCAAAATCGCAAACCTGCGGTACGCCCTGGCGGCCGAGCCCGAACTACGGGTGGTGGACACCTGGAACGCGGCTACCAACGATCACATGATTTCGATCAACGAGGCGATGGGCTTCCGGCCGGTCGACAACTCCATCGAATGGCAACTGACTCTCTGAGCCTGGGCCGTCCTGCGGCATGATGACGGCATGACGGAGACCCCGCACCCCCTGTATGCCAAGCATGCCGACACCCTGGCCAAGGCGCTGACCGCGATCAAAGATCGTGGCTACTGGTCCGCCTATCCGGAGTCGCCCAGCCCTCGGCTGTACGGCGAGACCGCCGCCGCCGAGGGCAAGGCGGCCTTCGACGCGTACCACGGCGACTTCCCCCTCGATCAGCCTGGCACTCGGGACTGGGTCGCCACCGAGGTCAGCCCGTTCGGCATCCACCTGAACGTGCGCTACCCGCATGCCGACCCGGACGCGCTACTGGCCGCCGCCACCGCCGCCCTGCCCAGCTGGCGGGACGCCGGGCCGCAGACCCGACTGGGCGTGTGCCTGGAGATCCTCGCCCGGCTGCACGCACACGTCTTCGAGATGGCCAACGCCGTACAGGCCACCAGCGGGCAGGCGTTCCTCATGGCCTTCCAGGCCGGTGGGGCGCACGCCCTGGACCGGGCACTCGAAGCGCTCGCCTACGCCTACGCCGAGATGACCCGGCACCCGGCGACCGCCGAGTGGGAGAAGCCAGCCGGCAAAGGCGACCCGTTGCGGATGACCAAGACCTTCCACGTCGTACCCCGGGGGGTGGCGCTGGTGGTCGGCTGCAACACCTTCCCGACCTGGAACTCGTACCCGGGCCTCTTCGCCTCGCTGGCCACCGGCAACCCGGTGATCGTCAAGCCGCACCCACGGGCCGTACTGCCGCTGGCGATCACCGTCCGCTACGCCCGGGAGGTGCTTGCCGAGGCCGGGTTCGACCCCAACCTGGTGCTGCTCGCCACCGAGGCGCCCGGCGAAGGGCTCGCCTCCACGCTGGCCGTACGCCCCGAAGTCAAGATCGTCGACTTTACCGGCTCCACCGAGTACGGCGACTGGCTCGAAGCCAACGCCCGGCAGGCGGTCGTCTACACCGAGAAGGCCGGCGTCAACACCATCGTCATCGACTCCACCGACGACTTCGTCGGCATGTGCCGCAACATCGGCTTCTCGCTGACCCTCTATAGCGGACAAATGTGCACCACCCCGCAGAACATTCTTATTCCGGCCGGTGGCATCAGCACCGACCAGGGACACAAGAGCTTCGACGAGGTTGCGGCCGGCATCGCCGGGGTGGTCGGCAAACTGACCGGTGACCCGGCCCGTGCCGTGGAGATGACCGGCGCGATCGTCAACGACGGCGTACTCGCCCGGCTGGACGAGGTGGCCGGGCTCGGCGAGGCGGTCCTGGCGTCCCGGACGATCGAGCACCCGACCTACCCGGGGGCAGTGGTCCGTACGCCGACGATCGTGAAGCTCGGCGCGGACGCCGCCCAGACCTATGGTCGGGAGTGGTTCGGACCCATCTCGTTCGTGATCGCCACCGACTCCACCGAGCACAGCCTGCGGATCTTCCGGGACACCGTCGGCGAGCGGGGCGCGTTGACCGCAGCCGTCTACGCCACCGACGAGAAGGTGCTGGACGCCGTCGAGGCGGCGGCGGTGGACACCGGCGTGCACCTGTCCTGCAACCTGCTCGGGGGTGTCTTCGTCAACCAGTCGGCAGCCTTCTCCGACTTCCATGCCAGCGGTGCCAACCCGGCAGCGAACGCCGCCCTGACCGACGGTGCGTACGTGGCCAGCCGGTTCCGCGTCGTACAGTCCCGCCGCCACACCGCCTGATGTTAGGAAGGGCCCCTTCCTATCGCTTTTTGTATAGGAAGGGGCCCTTCCTAACATCTGCCCAAGGCGGGGCGGGGCCGTCAGGCGCTCGCCGTACGGGCGGACCGGTCGTCGCTGCTCGACTGTGGCGTCGAGTCGTGCACCATCCGGAGTGCGCCCGGTCGACGCCCGGTGAGACGGTCGAGTGCGGCGGATGTGGCGTCGTCGGCGGGGAGGTAGACGACCAGTTGCTGGCCATCGGCGCCAGGTAGGTCGAGGCTCTCGTAAGCCAGTCGCAACTCGCCCACCTCGGGATGGATCAGACGGTCGACGCCGGTACGAGCGGGCACGACGGGCGGGCCAGCGAGCCGTTCGGCGAACGGCATTCCAGCGACGACGGTCAGCTCCTGGGTGAGCGCCGTGACGTGTGGGGCGGTTTGGTACGCGCCGATCCTGAGGACGGCGACCTGCTGGTCGGCGACACGGTCCCAGTCGGGATAGACGGACCGAGCCCGAGTGTCGGTGAACACGAACCGGGCGAGACTGGGGGACCGGGCATCCAGGAGCCCGATCGGGCCGACGATCCGTTCGTAACCCGTCGTGAAGGCGAGTACCTCGGTCAGATAATTGATCACGAACGCCGGGTGGGGTTCGAATCGGTCAAGCATCGCCTGCACAGTGGGTCGCACCGAACGGACGGGCGGTTGTGCGCCGCGACAGGCGGCACCGCCAGCAGCCTTCACGAGTTGGTGAAGGTAGAGGCGCTCGTCGGCGGAGAGGCGCAACGCGTCGGCAAGCGTGATGATCACGTGGGGTGACGGGTTGCGGTCACGCCCCTGTTCAAGCCGGGTGAGGTATTCGACGCTGACGTTGGCGAGGGTCGCCAATTCGGACCGGCGCAAGCCCGGCGTACGGCGACGGGCACCGCCCGGCAGGCCGACCTCGGCGGGGGTGACGGCTTCGCGGCGAGCACGCAGGAACGCGCCGAGATCGTTGTCGCTCACCGTTGGAGGCTATCGGCCCCTGCCGGGGCGGAGGGTAGCCCTGTCAGGGCCTGTCTCCGGCCGGCCTTCTTCGTCAGCTGTCGACCCGGCATGTTCTGAAGCGTCATCGACATTCAGCACAGCCAGTCAGGGAGTACGACGATGTCCAGCAGCAATCTCAAGCTCGCGGTGATCCTCGCCAGCGTCCGGCAGGGGCGGTTCGGGCCAGTGGTCGCGCAGTGGTTCGCCGATGAGGCGGAGCAGCATGGTCGGTTCAGCCTTGATCTCATCGACCTGGCGGAGATCCAGCTGCCTGCCGCGCTTCCAGCGAATCCGGCTGTGCTGCGGCAGATCGAGGGTCGGTCGGCCGAGCTGGTGGCCCTCGCCGAACGGCTCGACACGGCGGACGCGTTCGTCGTGGTGACCCCGGAGTACAACCACAGCTTTCCCGCGTCGATCAAGCACCTCATCGATTGGCACTTCGACCAGTGGCAGGCCAAGCCGGTCGGTTTCGTGTCGTACGGCGGAGTAAGCGGGGGTCTGCGGGCGGTCGAACAGCTCCGGTTGGTATTTGCGGAGATGCATGCTGTCACCACGCGGGACAGTGTGAGCTTTCCGAACTTCTGGGAAGTCTTCGAGGCTGATGGTCGCCTCAAGGAGCCCGACGCACCTAACGGCGCGGCCAAGGTGCTGCTCGACCAGTTGGCCTGGTGGGGTGGTGCCCTCCATGATGCTCGGCGGAACACCCCGTACGCCGCCTGAGGTCAACCGGTAGACGAACGCTGAGCGGTGGGGCCGGCGCTAGGCGGTACGGCGCATCTGGAGTTCGGTGAGTGTCGGCAACGTCGGGTGTGGGACGCGTACCCCGGTATCGAGGAAGCCCAGCCGTTCATAGGCTCGCGTCGCCCGGTCGTTGCCGACCACGACCTCCAGCATCAGCTCCGGCCGCCCGGCCGCCCGGGACCAGGCCGCCACATCCTCGATCAATTCGGCGAGCAGCCCTCGGCCCCGCCAGTCCGGGCTCAGATAGACGCCGAAGATTATGGTCAGCCCGGGATCGTCGGGCGCCGGGAAGCCGCCCGCGTGTCCCACGAGGCGACTGTTGCGCCCCACGGCACGGCCGTTGCGTTCGACAATGCGGCTGTTGTGCTCCGCGATCGACCGGACGGATCCCCGGGCGGTCGAGTCGTCGGCGATCCGGGCGGCGAACTCGTTGTGCGGGCGCGCCGCCGCCTCCGCCAGGGTCTCCAGGAAGGCGAGCGGCGAGTCAGCGAGCATCTCCAGCCGCAGCGCCCGCATCCGGGCCGCGTCGGCTGGCCGGATGCGGCGTACGACGATGTTGCCGTCGGCCGGTTGCCTACGGCGGCGGGTCGGGTCAGCGGTGCTGTCGACCAGGTGGCCCCGACGGCGGGGCGGGCCGGCCGGCGCGGCGGCGGGCTCCGGATCGGCAGCCCATGTGCGTGTCATGAGGCATGCCTACCGGGGCCCACGATGGCCGGCAACCTGATTCGGTAACGCCACTTGGGCCACTCCCTACTTACAGAGACAAGCGCCAATAGGTGAGCGTGTTTTCTCAGGTAAACCGGGTGGGTGTGGGTGGTGTGGCTGGCCCCATCGGAGAAGCGGGTGCGGACGGTTTTATCGGGTGGCTCGTCATGTCCGATTTGGGGTAGTGCGGAGCTGAGAGGGCTGGTGTACCGTGCGATTTCGACCGCTGATTCGACAGGCCGGACAGGCGTGTCGAAACTGGCGGTCCCGGCAGGCGTACGCCGTGGTCGGGGGTTGTCGTTGACCCGGCACCAATCGAAGTGAGGAAGTGCACCGTGGCACAGGGCACCGTCAAGTGGTTCAACAGCGAAAAGGGCTACGGCTTCATCGCGGTCGACGGCGGGCAGGACGTCTTCGTCCACTTCTCCGCGATCCAGATGGACGGTTACAAGGCATTGGATGACGGGCAGCGGGTCGAGTTCGAGATTGCCCAGGGCGAGAAGGGCCCGCAGGCCGAGAAGGTACGCGTCATCGCCTGATCGGTTGACCACCGCTTCTCATGTCTGATCCGGCAGGACCGTGGCCTGTTCAGGTCACGGTCACTGAGGATAGGGGTGGCGGAGTTGTATCCGGAATGGGGCGGCCAGACTGACCCCGACGACCCTTTGGTGGCGCCAGTCGGGGCCGGGCTCAATGGTTGGATCAGTCGGGTAGTGGGATCCGTCAGACGAAGCCGGTCAATTCTTTTACCGATCATGCTCGCTACGCAGGTCGGGCCGGCGCTGGTGATCGATCTTCTGACGCTTGGCGGAGCCGGCCCATCCGATACGCCGGGTGTAACCGATGGCGGGCCTTGCCCGGGCCCTGAGCATGGCCGCCCTGGTCGTCCTCTTCGAGCGAACCAATCCGATTGCGCGCTCGATGCACATGTTCCATGCCGACCCGGGCGCGATGCTGACCCGGCTGTTTCTCGTCTTCGCTACCTACTTCGGTGGCTTCTTCGTCATCGACTTGGCCCAGAGCGCGACTGAGTTGATCTTCGGGGTCGACCAGTTCGGGGCTGCCGCCCTCAGCAGCATCGTCTGGAATCTGTTGAGCCTGCCCATCTACTTGGTGCTGCTGGTCGCTCTGCTGGTCACCTAGGCCGAGCAGCGCGGCCACGAGTCGCAGGTGACTACTGCCCGACTGGCTCAGGAACTCGGGTGATCCTCGGCCGACTCTTCGTTGGCCTTCGGCTGATTCGACGTACGGGACCGAGTCCGAACCACGGACGGGACGCCCCGACGCGCTTGCACTCGGTAGGGGAGAGTGCTAAAAACAGGGTGTTGGCACTCGCACCCCGCGAGTGCCAAAGGTCGGGGCGGTAGGGCCACGGTCGCGCAACCGATGGAGACGGATGTGCGGCACATGGCCGGTCGTCGCGGGCTGTCCGCCCGGCCGGCGGACGTCATTGTCGCCAGGTAGTGGCGTCCGAAGGTGCGTAACCAGGCGGCCCACCCGTAGCCCAACCGGGATCGGGTGGCCGTGAGTGTCCAGGAGGACAACGCCGTATGGCCAAGATGATCGCGTTCGACGAGGAGGCCCGTCGGGGCCTCGAGCGGGGCATGAACACCCTCGCTGACGCCGTAAAGGTGACGCTGGGCCCCAAGGGCCGCAACGTCGTGCTCGAGAAGAAGTGGGGCGCCCCCACCATCACCAACGATGGTGTGAGCATCGCCAAGGAGATCGAGCTCGAGGACCCGTACGAGAAGATCGGCGCTGAGCTGGTCAAGGAGGTCGCCAAGAAGACCGACGACGTGGCCGGTGACGGCACGACGACGGCGACCGTCCTGGCCCAGGCGCTGGTCCGCGAGGGCCTGCGCAACGTCGCGGCCGGTGCGAACCCGATGGCCCTGAAGCGGGGCATCGAGGCCGCCGTCGGTGCCGTGGCGGAGGAGCTGGCCAAGCTCGCCAAGGACGTCGAGACCAAGGAGCAGATCGCCTCCACCGCGTCGATCTCCGCCGGTGACACCACCGTTGGTGAGATCATCGCCGAGGCGATGGACAAGGTCGGCAAGGAAGGCGTCATCACCGTCGAGGAGAGCAACACCTTCGGGCTGGAGCTTGAGCTCACCGAGGGCATGCGCTTCGACAAGGGGTACGTCTCGGCGTACTTCATGACCGACCCGGAGCGGATGGAAGCGGTCTTCGACGACCCGTACATCCTGATCGCCAACAGCAAGATCTCCGCGGTCAAGGACCTGCTGCCGATCCTCGAGAAGGTCATGCAGGGCGGCAAGCCGCTGGTGATCCTCGCCGAGGACGTCGAGGGCGAGGCCCTGGCCACCCTGATCGTCAACAAGGTGCGGGGCACCTTCAAGTCCGTCGCCGTCAAGGCCCCGGGCTTCGGCGACCGCCGCAAGGCCATGCTGGGTGACATCGCCATCCTCACCGGTGGCCAGGTCATCAGCGAGGAGATCGGCCTCAAGCTGGACGCCGCCAACCTGGACCTGCTGGGCCAGGCGCGCAAGGTCGTCATCACCAAGGACGAGACCACCATCGTCGACGGTGCCGGTGACGCCGACCAGATCCAGGGTCGGGTCAACCAGATCCGGGCCGAGATCGAGAAGAGCGACTCCGACTACGACCGCGAGAAGCTGCAGGAGCGGCTGGCCAAGCTGGCCGGCGGCGTTGCGGTCATCAAGGTCGGCGCGGCCACCGAGGTCGAGCTGAAGGAGCGCAAGCACCGCATCGAGGACGCCGTGCGTAACGCCAAGGCGGCCGTCGAAGAGGGCATCGTCCCCGGTGGTGGCGTCGCGCTGGTGCAGGCCGGCAAGACCGCCTTCGACAAGCTGGACCTCGCCGGTGACGAGGCGACCGGTGCGCAGATCGTCAAGATCGCGCTGGACGCCCCGCTGCGGCAGATCGCCGTCAACGCCGGCCTCGAGGGTGGCGTCGTGGTGGAGCGGGTCCGCAACCTGGACGCCGGCCACGGCCTCAACGCCGCCAACGGTGAGTACGTCGACCTGCTCAAGGCCGGCATCATCGACCCGGCCAAGGTGACCCGTTCGGCGCTGCAGAACGCGTCGTCGATCGCGGCCCTGTTCCTGACCACCGAGGCTGTGGTGGCGGACAAGCCGGAGAAGACCCCGGCTGCCCCGGCCGCGCCGGGTGGCGGGGAGATGGACTTCTGAGTTCAGAGTCCATCACGTAGGACAAAGAAGGGGCGGGCCGCGCGAGCGGTCCGCCCCTTCGTCATGCCGTCGTCGGTTCGACCGACTGCGCTACGTCGCCCGTACCGTGCCGTTCGAGGCGATCACGCTGCTGTCACGTCGGAAGTGGCCGTTGGTTCCGCCGCTTCTCGGCCCGGGTGAACGGTTGCCGGATCTGAATGGGCGCGTCGACCAATTCGACCGGCTCGTCGTACGGGTCGTCGTCGGTGCCGTCCATCTCGACCCGCTGGTCCGCGTCCCCGTAGTCGAGCCGGCTGAACGGAGCCTCTTCGGGCAGTTCCGTCATTCGGGCCCAGGGGGCCGATTGGAGATCGTCACTAGCTTCCTCGTCGTTCGCCATGACCTCCTCCTCTCAGCCACACGGTAGGACCTGGTGAGAGAGGAGATTGGTGGAACGGGGTATTGTGCCGGTTTACCCCTTTCTTATTGCGCCTTCTCGAACGGTCCGTCGTTCGTCGGCGGCTTTCGGCCCCACCGATCGGCGGTCAATACCACCATTCCCTCGGCTGCCCGACCTTCCAGTGCGGCGTGCGCATCAGCGGCCAAACGAAGCGGAAAGCGGGAGATGATCGGCGTGAGCCGGCCGGCTGCGGCCTCGGCGAGCGCCTGTTGCTGCAACGCGTACCAGCCGCCGGTGGGGACCATGCCCGGCCCGAGCGCCCAAGTGGCGGTGAGCCCACGAACGATCAGATCCGACGTGCTGATCGCGGTCGGTTCCCCGGCCGCCCAGCCGTACAGCAGGATGCGGCCACCGGGACCGAGCAGCTCGAACGCCGTACGACCGGCGGCACCGCCGACACCATCCAGGACGACGGTCACCTCGCGACCGTCCAGTGCGGAGCGAACCCGACTTGACCAGTCCCCGTCCCGGTAGTCCACCGCGATGTCAGCGCCCAGCGAACGAACCCGCTCGACCTTCGCCGGACCACCCGCCACCCCGACCACAGTGGCACCGACGTTCCGGGCGGCCTGTACGAAGAGGCTGCCGAGACCGCCTGCGGCGGACATCACCAGTACGACGTCAGCATCGGTCAACCGCGCCTGACGGAGTACGCCCAGCGCCGTCGTCCCCGTCGAGTTCATCGCCACTGCCGTGTCCGCAGCCAGGTGGTCCGGGATCGGGTGCAGCGCCTCGACACTGGCGATCGCCAGTTCGGCGTACCCGCCGTCCGAACCGAGTGAGGCGACCACTCGGCGACCGAGCCACTCCTCGGCCACGCCGGGCCCCACCGCCCCGACCACCCCGGCCACATCGCCACCGAGGATCACCGGAAGTGGCGGGGGCGGGTGCGGCCCGACCTGGACGCCGGCGCGCAGCCGGGTTTCGATCAGATGGACACCGGTGGCTTCGACATCGATGCGTACCTGGCCTGTGCCGGGGACCGGGTCGGGGACCTCTTCGAGGTGCAGGTTCGTGGCAGGGCCGTAGGCATGCAGTCGTACTGCGTACAAGATGTTCTCCTGGCGTCGGGAGGTGGGACCATCGTGTGGCGGGCCTACCAGCGTGGTTGGGGCTGCCCCGGCTCGACCTTGTTCTGCCAGGAACGGGTGCAGAGGACGTACCGGTAGCCGTCGGGATCGGCGATGGTGACGCCCCACCGATCCCAGTACGGGCTGGTGGAGACCACGGTTCCGCCGGCCTCGACGCACCGGTCCACCAGCGCCGGGTCGACCGGTCCGTCGAGGTAGAGCACGAGCAGATCCTCCGGGGTCGGCGTCGGACGTACCGCGAGATTCGCGCTGCCGACAAGTTCCAGGTGCCAGGCACCGTCGGGCATGCCGACCATGAGGAGATCGTGTTCATCTGGCTCGGTGGCTTCTTGCCGGTAGAGGACCGTCAGGCCGAGGCCGGCGACGTGGAACCGCTCCGCTGCGGCGGGATCGGACACCGGTCGGGCGATACGCAGGTGGGTCTGGGCATGCATGGCGGCGAGCCTAGAAACTGAACCGAGCTTGAGGTCAAGGTCAACTCTACGGCGCGCCCGCCGGCTCAGAGTTGCTTGCGGTAGAGGAAGAACACCCGCTCGATTCGGGCACCAGCACTGCCGGAATAGAACGGCACCGGGCCGACCCAACCGATCTGGGCCTGCTCGTGCCCGGCCGCTCGCTGGTCACGCAGACAGCGACGGAGCAGCACCGAACCGATGCCCAGCCCTTCGGCGGCCGGTGCCGTACCCATCGGCCCGAACCAGGTCGGCCGGGACGATCCGTACGCGGCGAAGCCAAGCAACTCGCCATCGCGTACGGCCAGATGGCAGCCGCCGTCCGCCCGGTTGATCGCGTGCGTGACCTCGTCGGTCCACGCCCCACCGAAGTGCTCCCCGATGAGCGCGGCCAGCGTCGGCACGTCCTCCGGCGTCGCCTGACGCACCGTGATGCCGGCTGCGGCCAGCCGCTCCTCGGCCGGCGCGGTGGACCGCAGTGCCGGCGAATCGTCGTACGACAGGTCGGCGGTCATGTTCCACGCCGTACGGTCCTGCTCGTAGCCGAGTTTCAGGGCCGTACAGATGGCCGGTGTGTACCGCACGTCGATGCCGGGCCAGGCGTAGTACGGCGGATTGCCGGCCAGTCGTACCTCGGTCGCACCCCGCTTGGCCAGCTCTTCCTCGGTGCGGGTCAGTAGTGCCCGGCCGATGCCTCGGCGACGGGCCGACGGCCGTACGGCGAGCAGGTCGACGTGCCCCCAGGCCGGATCCTTCGCGCTGATCGAGCTGAGCGCGACCCCGACGACGGTGTCGTCGACCATCGCGACGAGCCCAGCGGTACGCCCATCGGTGGGACGTTCGCGCAGTCGGGTGACGATCTGGGCCGCCTCGGCGGCGTCCTCCGGCAGGTCCAGCGCCTCGCGGCACAACTGCACCACGGCGGGGACGCCGTCGTCGGTCAACTCGACGATCACGTGATCCACAAGCGCGACCCTAGGGCATGGGTGAGGTGTTAGGAAGGGCCCCTTCCTATACAGAAAACGATAAGAAGGGGCCCTTCCTAACATCACTCCCCTACATCCGGGCGGCGCGAACGGCGGCGTACGCGTCAACCATGCCGGCGCCCTCGACGTTGGCGGTGGCACCACAATTGGCCGGGTCCGCGCCGGGGCTGACCGAGGTCGTAGTAGAGAGCAGGATCTCCCAGGTGCGGTCCAGGTCGCCGATCAGCGCCGGATTGGCCGACCACATCAGGGCCACCACGCCAGCCACGTGCGGGGTGGCCATCGACGTACCGTCCATGGCGGCGTAACCACCGCCGGGCATGGCCGACAGGATGTCCGCACCCGGGGCGACCAGGTCCGGTTTGACTGTCCCGCCCGGTGCCGGTCCGCGACTGGAGAAGTCGGTGACCGTCCGCTTGCGGTCGACCGCGCCGACCGTGAAGACGTCGGAATAGGTGGCGGGCGGGTCGTCCACCGAGCCGCAGTACGGGCCGGTGTTGCCGGCCGCTGCTGTCACGAAGATGCCGGCGGCGGCCAGGGCGGCGGTGGCCGGACGCAACGCGCCCGGGTCGCAGCCCTCGATCGTCGGGCAACCCCACGAGTTGGTCAGGATCTGCGGGGCCCGCTCCGGCCGCCCGTCGGTGAACGGATTACCACCGGTCGGGAACGGCGCGAGCATGAACTGTAGGCAGTCCAGGTAGCGGGCCGGGTTGCCGAGATTCCGGTCGAGGTTGACGCAGCCGACCCAACGAGCGCCGGGGGCCACCCCGACGTTGTTTCCGCCGACGGCGGTGGCCAGGGTGTGCGTGCCGTGGCCGTTCTGGTCGTCGGGGGAGCGGGTGGCGTTCCACGGGTCGTACCAGGAGTCGTCGCCACCCCGGAAGCCTGGCGCCAGTGTCGGATGCTGACCGTCCACACCGGAGTCCGAGCCGCCGACCACGATTCCGGTGCCGGTGACGCCGAGCTGCGACCAGACCCGGTCCGCGCCGATCAGGCTGAGATTCCACGGTACGGAGGTCGGGGCGGCTGCCTCGCCGTGTGTCACCCCGATCGGGGCGGGCAGCGGGCGGAGCCGTTGGCTGAGTAGCACCCGGCTCACCGCGTCGTGCCGGGACAACCAGGCCCGTACGGCCGGCCCGCCATCCACCTCGATCGCGTTGACCAGGTAGTACGGCGTGTAGTCCAACCCCAGCCGGTCCAGGTCCCGACGTAGTCCTGCCTGGGACCGCTCAGCGGTGGCGACCAGCCGTTGGTAGACCTCGCGGGCTCGGGCGTCCCGTCCGGCCTGACCCGGTTGGCCGTTCACCGTGGTCAGATCGGCCTGTTCCTTGAGCACCACGAAGAGACGTTCGCCATACAGGCCGGGCTGGCCGAGGCCGACGTACACGCCGGTGCCGGCGAGCAGGACGACGACGGCGGTGGCCGCACCGAGCCACCGCCGGGGGAGCCCGGCCCGGGGGCGGGCGAAGCTGAGGGCGTACCCGAGACCGAGCAGCAGCGCGACGGCGAGTGAGCTGCCGGCGGCAACGAGGGCCCAGAACGGTACGTCCCGGCTGGTCATCAGCAGCAGCGAGACTTCTTCCGGGTCGACGAAGGCCAGCGGGCCGAGCGTGGCCAGCCCGATCAGCCAGCCGGTTGCCGCCGAGGCACCCGGTGGGGTCCCGGATGAGGCGGCCCGCTGGGCCAGGGGACGCAGGGCCGCGAGGGCGAAGCCGGCCGGCGGCAGAATGAACAGCAGGGCGAGCTGCGTAGCTGGCTGCCCGATTCCGGCGGCGAGCAGCACCAGCGCCACCCCCGCGACCAGGCCGCCGAGCAGCACCGGGCGAGGCCCACTGGCCGGTCGGCGGTCGGTCGGCCGCTGGTACGCCGTCCAGAACCGGCCGTCGAGGAGGGTGGCGGCGAACCAGCCGGCGGCAGCTGCCACCGCCATCGCCAGTACGGTCTCCAGCAGCCCGCCCAGCGCGCCCACCCAGGCCCAGGGCAGCAGCAGCGCCAGTCCAGCGGCGATACCGAATCCGAGCGCCGACGACTTGGCGGTGAACTCGACGGAGGGCGAGTCGACCGGCGGCTCGACGACAGTGGGCGACGGATTGGCTGCCTGCTTGGCGCGGCGGGCCAGCCAGCGGAGCAGCACGGTGGCCAGCGCCAGGACGGCGGTCAGGGCAGCGAGGTAGCCCTCGTGGTGCGGCATCGGGATCGTCCGGAGCAGCCCGAAGACGCCGAGCCCGATGCTGCTGACCAGCCAGACCCGCCCAGTGGTGCGGACCGCTGGTGAGCGGGGCAGCGCGGCGAGCAGCCCGGCGGGGAGCGCGACCAGGGCCGCGTTCACCACCCCGACCAGCGGCCACAGCCAGGCTGGCTCGTCGATCCCGGAGGCGAGCAGCAGCTGTGCGATCAGCCAGCCGATCGCCTGGGTGGTGACGGTCAGGAACACCGCCCAGCAGCCGACCAGTACGGCGGCAACCACCGCACCTGCTCCGGAGCCTGTCGAGGGCGGGGTAGCGGGCCACGGTGGTGGCCAGGGCTGGGGATGGCCGTGCGGTTGCGTGGGACCGGACTGCATTCTCGAAACACTAGACGAGTAGTTCCGAAACCTGGTCAGTGGTCGTAAGCGATCAGTGATCGGGTGACGGGTGCTCCGGTCTTGTTGTTGTGCCAGATCCCGGC
>NZ_JBSFTE010000044.1:0-31459 GCF_053590565.1 Micromonospora sp. NPDC003197
AAACGCCCGGTTACATTCCGAACCCGGAAGCTAAGCCCTCCAGCGCCGATGGTACTGCACTCGGGAGGGTGTGGGAGAGTAGGACACCGCCGGACAATCGTTCAGTTGAGGGCCACCCATATCGGGTGGCCCTCAACTGCGTTGCGCCGTTAGTGGCGCTATCAGGAAGGATGTACCCGTGAGTTCAGGACCGCAGGACGGAGATCGTCCGCGTCGTTACGACGATCGGCCCCGCCGTGACGACGGCCGGGGCTGGGCTCCACGTCAAGATCGTGGCCAGTCTGAGCGGGGTGACCGTGACCCCTGGGGTGGCTCAGCAGAGCGGGGTGGTTACCGCAGCAGTAGCCCCCGCTCTGGTGGCGATCGGGACCGCCAGGGCGGCCGCGACGGGGGTTTCCGCCGGGACGATCGCTCGGGCGGTGACTTCCGCGGGCCGCGCCGTGAGGGTGGCTTCCGTGGGGACGACCGCCGTGAGAGCGGCTCCCGGGGCGGTGACCGTCGGGAAGGTGGTTTCCGTCGGGACGAGCGTTCCGAGGGTGGTTTCCGGGGTGGTGACCGTCGGGAAGGTGGTTTCCGGGGCGGTGATCGGCGCGAGGGCGGCGGTTTCCGGGGCGGTGAGCGGTCTGAAGGTGGTTTCCGTCGGGACGACCGTCGTGAGGGTGGTTTCCGGTCCGGGCCGCGTGAGGGTGGTTTCCAGGGTGGAGACCGTCGTGAGGGTGGCTTCCGAGGTGGCGACCGGTCTGAGGGTGGCTTCCGAGGTGGCGACCGGCGTGAGGGTGGTTCCCGGTCCGGCGATCGTGGCCAGGGCGGCTATCGCCGCGAAGGTGATTCCCGAGGCGGCAGCTACCGCAACGATGGTGACTCAAAGGGCTTCCGCAGGGACGATCGTCGCGAAGACGGTTCGCGGGGTGGCGACCGGTCTGGGGGCGGCTTCCGTCGGGACGACCGGCGGTCTGAGGGCGGGTTCCGTTCGGGGCCGCGTGAGGGTGGCTTCCGTCGCGACGACCGCCGTGAGGGTGGCTTCCGGAGTGGCGAACGCCAGGAAGGTGGTTTCCGAGGCGGTGACCGGCGCGAAGGCGGCGGTTTCCGCGGCGGTGACCGGTCTGAGGGCGGGTTCCGTTCGGGGCCGCGTGAGGGTGGCTTCCGTCGCGACGACCGTCGTGAGGGTGGCTTCCGGTCCGGGCCGCGTGAGGGCGGATTCGGCCGTGGGGACGAGCGCCGTGGGGATGATCGCCGTGAGGGCGGGTTCCGTCGCGACGACCGCCGTGAGGGTGGTTTCCGAGGTGGTGACCGCCGCGAGGGTGGTTTCCAGGGCGGTGACCGGCGCGAAGGTGGCTTCCGGTCCGGTGATCGGGAATCGCGTGGCGGGGACTTCCGGCGCGACCAGGACAGGCCGAGGCCGGGCGGCTACCGTGACGAGCGTCCACGGCGCGATGACCGGCGCGACGACCGACGTAGCGGCTTCGAGGATCGGCGGCGCGAGGGCGGTTATCGAGGTCGGGACGGCGATGATCGGAGTGCCCGCGACCGGCGTGACGACCGGCGTGACCGGCCAGAGCAACCGACGCGCGAAGGTGCTCGGGAGGCCGGGGCAGCACCCGCACTGCCCGACGAGATCGTTGCGACCGACCTGGACAGCACCGTCCGGGCCGAATTGCTGTCGCTGAGCAAGCCGGTCGCGGAAACCGTGGCGCGGCACCTGGTGGCAACTGGACAGTTGATCGACGAGGTTCCGCAGGAAGCACTGGCCCATGCGATGGCCGCACGTCGGCTCGCCTCGCGTATCGCCGTGGTACGGGAGGCCGTCGGACTGGCCGCGTACCACGCGGGCGAATGGCAGACGGCGATCTCCGAGTTGCGGACGTACCACCGGATGAGTGGCCGGCAGACCCACCTTGCCGTACTGGCCGACTGCGAGCGCGCGCTGGGACGTCCAGAGCGCGCGGTGGACCTCTACCGAGGGGCTGACCGGGAGGCGCTTGACCAGGCAGGTGCGATCGAACTACTGATCGTGGCTGCCGGGGCTCGCTCCGACATGGGACAGGGCGACGCGGCAGTGGCGATGCTCCAGGTACGTGAGCTGACCAGTGAGCCGGCCGAGCCGTGGACGGCCCGCTTGCGTTACGCGTACGCCGACTCGCTGCTCTCCGTCGGCCGTCGGGAGGAGGCTCGGGAGTGGTTCGCTCGGGCGGCTGACGCGGACGAGGACGCCGCTACCGATGCGGCAGAACGGCTGCTGGAACTCGACGGCGTGGTGCTGGAAGGTGACGACGACGAGGACGAGGACGAGGGTGCGGAAGAGCTGAACCCGGAAGGTGAGGCGGAGTCCGACCAACTCTCGGCGATCGACACGGACGCGGACGAGGACGCGGAAAAGGACGAGGAAGAGGACGCCGACGTGGCTGTGGCCTCGGCACCGGCTGTCGTGGCTGATCAAGATCAGCCGGTCACGGCCACGGGCCCCGCCGACACCGACGTTGACGTCGAGGCGGTCCGGCCAGAGCAGTCCGCAGAGCGTCCGGGGTCGGACCGTTCGTGAGTAGCGTTTCCGGGAACCGGCTGGTCGACGGGTACGACCTTGTCATCTTCGATTTGGATGGCGTGGTCTACCTGATCGACCGGCCGGTTCCCGGTGCGGTCGAGGCGATCTCTCAACTGCACGCCGAAGGGCGACAGTTGGCGTATGCGACGAACAACGCCTCGCGTCGATCGTCGGAGGTGGCCGCGCTGCTCACCGGGATGGGGATCGTAGCCCGTACCGAAGAGGTTCTTACCTCGGCTGCGGCGACGGCGGAGGTGCTGTCTGAGCGGATGGCTCCCGGAACGCCGGTGTTGGTGGTGGGCGCGGAGGCCCTACGGGCCGAGGTGAGCGCCGCCGGGCTGGTACCGGTTGGCCGGGCTGACGATGCCCCAGCAGCCGTCGTGCAGGGGTACGGGCCCCAGGTCGGTTGGACCGAGTTGGCCGAAGCCTCGGTGGCGGTACGCGCCGGGGCCCTCTGGATCGCGACCAACGCGGACCGTACCCTGCCCAGCCCTCGCGGACCGCTTCCCGGCAACGGCTCGCTGCTGGCGGTACTGCGTACCGCCCTGGACCGGGATCCGGACCTGGTGGTGGGCAAGCCCGAGCCGACGCTGTTCCATACGGCCGCCCATCGCGTTGGGGCGAGTCGTCCACTCGTGGTTGGAGATCGACTCGATACCGACATCGAGGGAGCGGTCCGGGCTGGAATGGACAGCCTGCTCGTGCTGACCGGGGTGAGTACGGCGGCGGATCTGCTCGCCGCCGCGCCGACGACCCGACCCACGTATGTGGCGCACGACTTGGGCGGGCTGTTCGACCTGTCGGGCGTGGTGCAACTACCCAGCGCGCCGGAATACTCCGCTGGGGCGAGTACGAGCGGGTGGCAGGTGACCGGCGAGGATGGGGCGCGGCAACTGACCGGAGACGGATCAGGTCTCGACGCCCTTGCCTTGCTGTGCGCAGAGGCGTGGAGCGGCGGTGAGCCGGTGCGTGCGGGCTGCGAGGCGGCTCGTGGGGTACTGCGGGAGTTCGGACTCCCGTACTGACCCCGGGCGGGTCGCGGGTTGCCGGTAGCTGACGGAGTCAGATCAGCTTGCGCAGCTTGAGCAAATCGAGGGGGCTCGCGCTGATCGACACCCGTCGACCAGCGAGGGCCTTCGGTAGGTCGAGCCGTCCCTGGACCAGGGCGATCAGGTCGTCGCTCGTCGTACTGAGAGCGATCTTCGCCTTCGGGTCGTCGCCGTCCTCCAGGCCGATCAGCCGTCCACCGTTGATCCGGCCGTGGAACGCGGCGCCGAGGTCGGTGAGCCGACAGGCCAGCGTGCGGTCGAGGTTGACCAATCCGTTGCGCTCGGCGTTGGCTTCCAGCCGGCTCGCCAGCTCCTGTAACGCCTGCCGGCACTCGTCCACGCTGGCCACCCGTTGCCTCCTGGTCACACACGACGCCTCGTTGCGCATGACGCGCCTGCTCCCCGGCACCGTACCGCACCGGTCACGAACGGATGACCGGTAGCGTGACAGCGAACAGTTGGCATTGCGGAAGGATATGGGCATGCAGGATGCATGGCGGGCCTATCTGGAGCTGGCCCTGGGGTTGACGGAGGCGTCGAGGAAACGGGCGCAGACGGTCGCTCGGAGGCTGGTGGGCTCCAGTGGCGCTACCGCTGCCCAACTGCAGGCGCTGGCTGAGGAGTTGGTCTCCACCGGGCTGGCCAACCGGGAAGCGTTGACGAAGATCATCCGTTTCGAGGTCGATCGGGCGTTGGGTGCGGTGGGCCTGGCTACCGCCGACGAGGTGGCCGAGCTCACGAATCGGGTCCGCCAGTTGGAGAGCGAGTTGCAGGAGGCCAAGACCACCGCCTCGACTGCGGCCAGCGCGACAGGCGAGATGACCGCCGCCACGTCGGCCGGGACGCTCACAGCCGGCACAGCGGGGGCGGCTGCCGCGTCCGCGCCGGCCAAGCAGGTGGCCGCGAAGAAGACGGCAGCCAAGTCGGCGGTGGCGAAGAAGGCTGTCGTCAAGAAGGTGGCGGCCAAGCAGGTGGCGAAGAAGGCCGTCGCCAAGAAGACGGTCGCGAAGAAGACGACGGCCACGCAGGTGGCCGCCAAGAAGACCGGACCGCCGCCGGCCACCAAGTCGAACTCGACCCGCAAGCTGCCGCCGGGGACCGGTGCGGCGTGATCCGTCATCGTGAGGTGTCAGCATGAGCGCACCCGTACCCGGCCCGTTCCGGGGTGTGCCGGTTTTCCCCGGTGGGTTCCGACCAGGCCCATCCTCGGTTTCGCCGCCATCCGCAACACCAGGGCCGCCATCCGTAACACCAGGGCCGCCGTCCGTAACGCCGGGGGATGGTTCAGGATCCGGGCATCCGGCCGTTGACGCGGCGATCCAGGCCCTTGTCAACGCCGCCAACCTCTCCCCGGCGGATCAAATCGCCCAGTACGAGGCCGCACATCAGACGCTGCGGGAAACCCTCGCCACCATCGACCAAAACTGACCAGCACCGATTTTCGGAGAACCGCCCCATGGCACGTCGTACCCGGCTTGATGCCGAACTAGTCCGTCGCGGCCTGGCCCGATCACGTGAGCAGGCCGCCGCGCTGGTGGAGGCCGGCCGGGTCCAGGTACGCGGGGTGACTGCCCGCAAGGTGGCGGCCATGGTGGATCCCGCCGACGCGGTCCGGGTGGTGGGGGAGGATCCGGCCCAGGAGTACGTCTCCCGAGGCGGGCACAAGCTCGCCGGCGCGCTGGCCGCCTTCGTGCCTGACGGGCTGCGGGTTGCGCAGCAGCGCTGCCTCGATGCGGGTGCCTCGACCGGTGGCTTTACCGACGTGTTGCTCCGCTCTGGCGTGCGCGAGGTGGTCGCCGTCGATGTCGGCTACGGTCAGCTCGCCTGGTCGCTGCGAAGTGACGAGCGGGTACGGGTCTTCGAGCGCACCAACGTGCGTACCCTGACGCCGGAGGTCATCGACGGCCCGGTCGACCTTACCGTGGCCGACCTGTCGTTCATCTCGTTACGTCTGGTGCTGCCGGCGCTGGCCGGTTGTACCGAGCCGGACGGCGACCTGGTGCTCATGGTCAAGCCACAGTTCGAGGTCGGCAAGGAGCGGGTGGGCGCGGGTGGGGTGGTACGCGACCCGGGGCTGCGGGCGGAGGCGGTGCTCGACGTCGCGGCCACGGCCTTCGATCTCGGGCTCGGTCTGGCCGGGGTGGCGGCCAGCCCGCTACCCGGACCGAGCGGCAATGTGGAGTTCTTCGTGTGGTTGCGACGTGGTGCCCCAGCCGCCGACGAGCAGCGGGTACGGGATGTCGTCGCCGCCGGTCCGGTCCATTTGCTGCCGGAGCAGCCGCATTCCGGCGGGTCGGTGACCGGCGCACCGCCGGTGGGGGAGGCGAGCCGATGAGCCGTACGGCCCTGTTGGTGACGCACACCGGACGGCGGCGTAGCACCGAGCACGCCCGTACCGTCGCGGCGGATCTGATCGCGGCCGGCTTCGAGGTGCGGGTGGTGGCCGAGGAGGCCGACGATCTGCACCTGCCCGGGGTGCTTCCGGTGAGCGGGCCGACCGCCGCGGAAGGCGCGGAGATCGTGATCGCGCTGGGCGGTGACGGGACGTTCCTACGCGCGGCCGACCTGGCCCGGCCGGCCAAGGCACCGCTGCTGGGGATCAACCTCGGCAAGGTCGGGTTCCTCGCTGAGGCGGAGATCGACGATCTGGACCTGGCGGTCCGGGACGTGGTGAGCCGTAACTACACAGTGGATGAGCGGCTCACCCTTGACGTGACTGCCGAGTTCGACGGCGGGCCGGCGATCGAGTCGTGGGCGCTGAACGAGGTCAGCGTCGAGAAGGGCGAGCGCGCCCAGATGCTGGAACTGCTCGTCGACGTGGACGGGCGGCCGCTGTCCCGGTACGGCTGCGATGGCGTGGTCTGTGCCACCCCGACCGGCTCGACCGCCTATGCCTTCTCCGCCGGTGGTCCGGTGGTCTGGCCGGAGGTGGAGGCGCTACTGCTGGTGCCGATCAGCGCGCACGCACTGTTCAGCCGGCCCTTGGTGACCGCCCCCACCTCCACCTTCTCGATCACGGTGGACCCGTTCACCACGTTGGCGGTGTTGTGCTGTGACGGTCGACGGGTCTACGACCTGCCACCGGGGGCGCGGGTCAGCGTCCGGCGGGGAGATCTGCCGGTCCGAGTGGTCCGGCTGCGGCCTCGGCCGTTCACCGACCGGCTGGTGGCCAAGTTCGGACTACCGGTGCACGGCTGGCGGGGTAGCCGCCGCTGAGGGGCGTCGTGTTGCCAAGGTGTTAGGAAGGGCCCCTTCTTAGGCAGAATGCGATAAGAAGGGGCCCTTCCTCACCCGTCGGGTGGTCAAGTGTCAGGCCTCGCCACTACTGTCGTTGGCTGTGCTTGAAGAGCTGCGCATTACCGGACTGGGCGTCATCGAGGACACGACACTGCCGCTGGCCAGCGGAATGAATGTCATCACCGGCGAGACCGGCGCCGGTAAGACGATGGTGGTGACCGGCCTCGGGCTGCTCTTCGGCGGCCGGGCCGACGCCGGCCGAGTGCGGGCTCAGCCCGGGCGTGCGCTGGTCGAGGGGCGGCTGCGGCTTACCGGATCCACGGCCACCACGGTGCACACCCGGATCACCGACGCGGGTGGGGACACCGACGACGACGGTGCGGTACTGCTCAGCCGTACGGTCACCCTGGAGGGCCGGTCTCGAGCGCACGTCGGTGGCCGGAGCATGCCGGTGTCGATGCTGGGTGAGGTCGGCGAGCAGGTGGTGGCGGTGCACGGGCAGTCGGACCAGCTGCGGCTGCTGCGTCCCGTCGAGCAGCGCGCCGCGTTGGACCGGTTTGCCGGTCCCGAGCACGAGAAACTCCTTGAGGCGCTCCGGGAGACGTACGGGCAGTGGCGTCAGGTCGCCGACGACCTGGCGGACCGACGGCGCAACGCCCGGGAGCGTCATCAGGAGGCCGACCTGTTGCGGCTGGGCCTGGATGAGATCACCCGGGTCGACCCGCAGCCGGGCGAGGATGACGAGCTCAAGGCCGAGGCACAACGGTTGGAGCACGCCGAGGGGCTGCGTACCGCGGCGCAGACCGCCCAACAGTGCGTCGCTGGTGCGGGGGAGCCGGCCGACGAGACCCCGGACGTGACGATGCTGCTGGGGGCGGCCCGTCGGGCGCTGGAGGCGCAGGCCGGGGTGGACCGGGTGCTCGGTGACCTGGCGGCTCGGCTGGAGGAGGTGGCGACCCTGGTCGGGGACGTCGGTGCGGAGCTGTCGGCCTACCTTGCCGCGCTTGACGCCGATCCGGCCCGGCTGGAGACGGTGTACGAGCGACGGGCCGCGTTGCGGGCACTGACCCGCAAGTACGCCGACGACGTCGACGGCGTGATCGCCTGGGCGGACCGGGCCCGGGTGCGGCTGTCCGAGTTGGACACCTCCGACGAACTGCTGGACGAACTGGAGCGGGAGCGGGAGCGACTGGCCGGCGAGGTGGCCGAAGTGGCCGAGTCGCTGTCGGCGGCGCGGCGGGAGGCGGCGGGTCGGTTTGCCGAGCAGGTCAGTGTGGAGCTGGCCGGGTTGGCCATGCCGCACGCCCGTATCGAGGTGGCGGTGCTGCCCCGGGTTGCCGGACGATCCGAGCCGACGCTTCGGGTCAACGGCATCGAGTGCGGGGTCGGGCCGGACGGTGCCGACGAAGTGGAGTTGCGTCTGCTGGCGCATCCGGGTGCGCCCGCGCTGCCGTTGCAGCGCGGGGCGTCCGGTGGTGAGCTGTCTCGGGTGATGCTTGCCATCGAGGTGGTGTTCGCTGGCTCGGGCGGTCCGCCCACGCTGGTGTTCGACGAGGTCGACGCGGGGGTCGGTGGGCAGGCGGCGGTGGAGATTGGGCGTCGACTTGCCCGGTTGGCGCGTACTCACCAGGTGCTGGTGGTGACCCATCTGCCGCAGGTAGCGGCGTTTGCCGATCGGCATCTCGTGGTGGCGAAGGACACCGGTGGTGCGGTGACCACCAGCGGGGTACGGGTGGTGGAGGACACCGAGCGGGCGCGGGAACTGGCGCGGATGTTGGCGGGT
The DNA here is from genome assembly GCF_053590565.1 of Micromonospora sp. NPDC003197. Lineage (NCBI taxonomy): Bacteria > Bacillati > Actinomycetota > Actinomycetes > Micromonosporales > Micromonosporaceae > Micromonospora > Micromonospora sp. NPDC003197. The sequence goes on from NZ_JBSFTE010000044.1 coordinate 8,612, forward strand.
TTGCCGGACTCGGATCTGGGTATCGCTCACGCGGAAGAACTCCTGGCCGTGGCGGCCCGGGAGCGGCGCTCGTGAACCGGATGATGTAACCGTTGCCACGTCCGGGTAGGGTGGATGTGCTTCCGTGGGGTGGCGGCCCTGCTCAAGGCATGTCGCGACAGAAAACCCTGCCTCACATGCCAGGATGGTCACGATGCGTCTACCCACCTTGCGTCGCCTACCGACTCTGCGTCGGAACCGGAGCGCCGCGCCCGGAACCCTCGTCGGTACCGCGCGCCTCGACCGCCGTACCAAACGTCTCGTCGGTCGGCTCCGGCCGGGTGACATCGCCGTGATCGACCATGTCGATCTGGACCGGGTCGCGGCGGATTCGTTGGTCGCCGTCGGAGTGGGCGCGGTGCTGAACGCCAAGCCGTCGGTGTCGGGTCGCTATCCGAACCTCGGTCCAGAGGTGCTGATCAATGCTGGTATCCCGCTCCTGGACGACCTCGGGGAGGGTGTCTTCCAGCAGATCCGTGAGGGCGACACCGTACGGATCGACGGGAACACCGTGCTGGTCGATGGCGAGCCGGTGGCGCATGGCAGCCTTCAGGATGCCGAGACCGTGGCCAAGGCGATGGCCGATGCCCGGGAAGGGCTGTCGGTTCAGCTGGAGGCATTCGCCGCCAACACCATGGAGTACCTCAAACAGGAACGCGACCTGCTGCTCGATGGTGTGGGCGTACCGGATATCGAGACGCACATCCAGGGTCGGCACTGTCTGATCGTGGTTCGCGGCTATGACTACAAGGACGACCTGGACGTTCTTCGCCCATACATCCGGGAGTACAAGCCGGTGTTGATCGGGGTCGATGGTGGTGCCGATGCGTTGGTCGAGGCCGGCTATACACCCGACATGATCATTGGTGACATGGACTCGGTCACCGACGACGTCCTCCGGTGCGGAGCCGAGGTGATCGTGCATGCCTATCCCGACGGGCGGGCACCTGGCCTGGAGCGGGTCCAGCAGCTCGGAGTTTCGGCCGATACGTTTCCTGCTGCCGCCACCAGTGAGGATCTGGCCATGCTGCTCGCCGACGAGAAGGGAGCTTCCCTGATCGTCGCGGTGGGCACCCATGCGACGTTGGTCGAGTTCCTGGACAAGGGTCGCGGCGGAATGGCCTCGACGTTCCTCACCCGGCTCAAGGTCGGCGGCAAACTCGTCGACGCCAAGGGAGTGAGCCGGCTCTACCGGCAGAGCATCTCTGGATCGTCGCTGCTGCTGCTGGTGCTCTCGGCTGTGGCGGCGATGGCATCCGCCGTGGCGGTCTCCACCGTCGGCAAGGCCTACCTCGGGGTGGTCTCGGAATGGTGGAGCAATTTAGTCTTCCAGCTCGGCCAGCTCTTCTGACCCCCCGGACCGACCCAAGAGGCTGTAGGTGTGATTAATTTCCGGTACCACGTGGTGTCACTCACCGCGGTTTTTCTCGCCCTGGCGATCGGTCTGATAGTCGGGACCGCAGCGCTCAACGGTCCGGTGGCCGATTCGCTCAACGAGCGGGTCGCCGGGTTGAGCAGAAGCAACGAACAGTTGCGGGAGAACGTTTCGAGCCTGGAGAAGGAACTCAAGCTGGAGGAGGACTTCGCCGCCGAAATCTCGCACGTCGTGCTGCCGAACACGCTGGCCGGTCGTCGGATTCTGCTGCTGACTCTGCCCAGTGGGCGGGAGCACATCGAGGGCGTTACGGAGATGCTGCGGCGCACCGGGGCCACCATCACCGGCCGGGTTGACATTTCAGACAAATTCTTCGAGCCGGAGAATAACGACCCGCTGCTCGAACTTGCCGAGAGCAGTGCGCAGCCGGTCCTGCCCACCTCCGCACTACCCGGCAACAGCGACGGTGTGGAGACCTCCAGCGCACTGCTCTCCAGTGCCCTGCTCAACCGCACCGGCCCCCCGGTCACCGAGGCGGACCGCCGGAGGCTGCTCACCGCGTACGGGAATGCCGGTTATCTCACCGTTGCCGACAAGGTCAATGGACCGGCCGAGGCGGTGGTGGTGATCAGCGGGCAGTCGCACACCGACAAGAACGCCGCGAAGAAGGACCAGTCCGTGCTGCAGATGGTCTCCCAGTTCGACAAGGTAGCCGCCGTGGTGGTGGCCGGCAGGGGCGCCGGCGAAGGCAACCTGGTCGCCTCGGTCCGCAGTAATCCCACCTACGCCCAGGCCATCTCGACGGTCGACAACTCCAACACCACCCAGGGCCAACTGGCCGTGGCGCTTGCCACCGTGGAGCAGGTTGTCAGCCGTCGGGTCGGACACTACGGCCTGAACACCGGTGCCGCCGCGTTGATCCCGCCGAAGGCCCCAGCATGAGCGGGCGCGGCATCGCCAGCCGGCTACTGGTGGCGGGCCTGGGCGCGGTGGCGGCGCGGGCGGCATTGCGTACCGTGAGCGCCCACCCGGACGCGGCAGCATTGGACCGCACCAACTTCCGGGGCCGTACCGTGACCCTCGCCGCCGGCCCGGCGTTGTCCGTCGGTGCCGCGGTGGCCGGTGCCCTCGGCGCGCCGAGCCCCCCCGCCGCAGCCGCCACCCTGGTCGCCGGGCTCGGCTCCGGAGCAGTGGGCTTCTACGACGACGTGGTCGGAGCCCGGCCGGAACAGAAGGCGGCCAAAGGCTTCGCCGGTCACCTGGCGGCGCTGCGCCAGGGACGGGTCACCAGCGGGCTAGTCAAGATCGCCGGGGTGGGGGCGGCCGGCCTCGGGGCCGCCGCACTGCTCGCGATCGACCCGGACGTCCGCTCCCACCGGCGTCGGCACCAGCAGGGCACCCTCGGCCGACTGGCCGACGTGCTGCTCGGCGCCGGGGTGGTCGCCGGCACCGCCAACCTGGTCAATCTGCTGGACCTGCGTCCCGGCCGGGCCCTCAAGGCGGGTGTCCTGCTCGGCGCACCCCTGGCCGGTGGCCGGGCTGGTGGGCTTGCCGCCGGGCCGGTCGGCGCGGCGATCGGGCTGCTCCCCACCGACCTCGACGAGCGGGTCATGCTCGGCGACAGTGGCGCCAACGCACTGGGCGCACTGCTCGGGGTGGCGCTCGCCGCCCGTACCGGGCCGGTCGGTCGGGCCGGCATCCTGGCGGCGGTCGCCGTACTGACCGCCGCCAGCGAGAAGGTCAGCTTCACCAAGGTGATCCAGAACACCCGGGGCCTGCGGGAACTGGATGAGTGGGGACGGCGAACCTTCTGACGTGAACACTCCGGCACCCCTCGCCGGCGCCGGGCGCGTCGCCGGTGCCGCCGCACTCATCGCCGTACTCACCGTGGCCAGTCGATTGGCTGGCTTCGGGCGTACCGCCGTCTTCACTTGGATGGTCGGCGACCGCAGCGACCTGGGCGACATCTACCTGATCGCCAACACGGTGCCCAACATCGTCTTCGAGATCGTGGCCGGCGGGGCACTGGCCAGCCTGGTCGTACCGCTGCTGGCTGGTGCGGTGGTGGCCGGCGACCGGGCAGCGGTCGCAGCGACCAGCGGGGCGCTGCTCACCTGGACGCTGCTGCTGCTCGTGCCGCTCGCGATCGTGGTGGCCGTCTTCGCCGGCCCGATTTTGTCGATCATCGCCGACGATCCGACCCCGACACAGCTCGCCACGGGTAGCCGAATGCTGCAGATCTTCGCGCCGCAACTGCCGCTGTACGGCGTGGGGATCGTGCTCACCGGGGTGCTCCAGGCGCACCGTCGGTTCGCCTGGCCGGTCATCGCCCCGCTGCTCTCCAGCCTGACGGTGATCGCCGCCTATCTGACCTTCGTCGTGGTGGAGGGCCGGAACCTTCGACTGGCCCAGCTCAGCCTCACCGGCGAGTTGATCCTGTCGATCGGCACCACACTCGGAGTGGTGGTGCTCTCACTGTGCCTGCTCATCCCGATACGACAGTTGGGTCTGCGACTGCGGCCCGGGTACACGTTCACCGCCGACGTCCGCCGCAAGATCGGCGGGCTCGCCCTGGCCGGGGCGGTCACCGTCGTGGGCCAGCAGGTCGCCCTGCTGGTCACTACGAAACTCGCCGACGGCGGCCCGGACGGCTCGGTCGTGATCTACAACGCCGTACAGACCGTGTACCTGCTGCCCTGGGCGGTGCTGGCCGTGCCGCTGGCCTCGGCGGCGTACCCGAACCTGGCCGCCGCCAACGCCACCGGCGACGAGGACGCGTTCCGACGTACCCTGGCCCCGACCGCGCGGGCGGTGCTGTTGTTCAGCTGTCTCGGGGCGGCGCTGCTGGTCGCGACCGCCGGGCCGGTGACCGGAATCTTCCCCGGCATCCAGGGTTCGGCTGCGGCGGCCGCCGGCATCGTCGGCTTCGCACCAGGTCTGCTCGGGTACGGGTTGTTCGCGGTGCTGTCCCGGGCCCTGTACGCCCGGGGGGAGACCCGGGCAGCGGCGGCCGCGACGGCGGGCGGCTGGCTGGTCGTACCGGTTACGGGGGTGCTGCTCGCCATCGGTCTCCCGGTCGACGACCGGGTGCTCGCGCTGACGTCGGCCAACTCCGTTGGCATGTTGGTGCTCGGCGTGCTGTTGATCGCCGTGGTGGCCCGTCGGGCCGGGCGGCCGGCGCTGGCCGGACTGGGTCGGGCCGGCGTTGTCGGACTGTTCGCCGGAGCACTTGCTTCGGTGGCGGGGCTGGTGGTCGCGGAGTGGTTGGGTGATGCTTGGCGTGGCACCCCGGGAGTCGCTGGTTCGCTCCTACAGGGCATGCTGTCCGGTATTGCCGTGGGGGCGGTCTTCCTCGCGGTGGCCTATCCGCTGGACCGACACGACGTACGCCCCATGATCGCGACGTTCGGTCGGCGGATCCGCCGCCTGTCCGGCCGGGGTCGCCCGCGCGACCCGGACAGAGCCCGTACCGATCGGGACGATGGTCCCGACCAGGGGATCGGAAAGGAAACGGTGTCCCGGTGAGCGCGAGGAGCGAGCTTGCGAGCCCCGCAGTCGCGAGCGGAGGGCGGGCATCTGTGAGCGCGAGGAGCGAGCTTGCGAGCCCCGCAGTCGCGAGCGGAGGGCGGGCATCTGTGAGCGCGAGGAGTGAGCGAGCGCAGCGAGTGAGCCCCGCAGTCGCGAACGGAAGGCGGGCATGGTGAGCGCGAGGAGCGAGCGTTCCGGGGCGGCTACGGGGTGGAGCGGGACGGTGGTTCTGGTCCTGGCCTCCAGCACGGGCGGGGTCGGCCAGCACGTCACCTCGCTGGCCCGAGGGCTGGTCGCCGGTGGTGCGTCGGTGATCGTGTGTGGCCCGGCCGAGACTCAAGAGCAGTTCGACTTCACCGGCACCGGCGCCCGGTTCGAAGCGGTGCAGATTCCGGCGAATCCGACCCCGGCCGACGGCCGGGCGGTTACCGCTCTGCGGCGGGTACTCGATGAACAGGTCGATGTCGTACATGCGCACGGCCTGCGGGCCGGTCTGGTGGCCGCGCTGGCCCGCCCGACGGCCCCCCTCGTCGTCACCTGGCACAACGCGGTGCTTGCCACCGGTCTGCGCGGCCGAATCTCCCGCCTGGTGGAGCGGGTGGTTGCGCGTCGGGCTCGGGTCGCCCTTGGTGCCTCCGCCGACCTGGTCGAGCGGGCCACCGCGCTCGGTGCCACCGACGCCCGGTTGGGGCCGGTGGCCGCGCCGACGCTGCCGGAGCCTCGGCGGGGCCGGGCAGCGGTACGGGCGGAGTTCGGCATCGCCCCACAGCAAAAGATGATCTTGTCAGTTGGGCGGTTGCACCCGCAGAAGCGGTACGACCTACTGGTGGATGCCGCCGCGCGATGGCGTGACCTTGACCCGCCGCCGGTCGTGGTGATCGCCGGCAGCGGTCCCAGCTACCTGCAGTTGGCCGCCCGGATCTCGACTGCCCGTGCGCCGATCAGCCTGCTCGGGCACCGGACGGACGTGGCCGACCTGCTCGCTGGTGCGGATCTGGCGGTGGTGACCAGCGACTGGGAGGCGCGGCAACTGTTCGCCCAGGAGGCGCTGCGTGCCGGCGTACCCCTGGTGGCCACCGCCGTCGGTGGCGTGCCCGAGTTGGTGGGCGACGCGGCGGTGCTGGTGCCGCCGGACGACGTGGACGCGATCGACCGGACGGTGCGGGAGCTGTTGGCCGACGACGATCGACGGGCGGATCTGGCGCGACGTGGCACGGCACAGGCCGCTACCTGGCCGACCGAGGACGACACGGTCGCCGCCGTTGCCGCCGTCTACGCCGAGCTCGTGCCGTCGGGCGCGGATGCCAGTCGAGAGACCGGACCGCCGGCGGGGCGAGGCTGATGCGGCGAAGGTCGATTTCCGTCTGGTCGAGGCGGGTGATGCCCGCGCTGCTGGTCGTCCTGATGATGATCTTCGGGATGGCGGTGTCGGCCGCTCGCCCGGCTGCCGCCGCGACCCAGGGCACCGCCGACCATGTGGTGCTGGTCGGTGTGGCCGGGTTGCGCTGGGAGGACGTCAACCAGCAGGACACGCCTACGTTGTGGCGGTTGGCAGAGCAGGGGTCGATCGGCTCGCTCTCGGTCCGCTCGGCTCGTCAGCCCACCTGTCCGGTGGACGGGTGGTTGACGCTTGGTGCCGGCAACTACGCGGCATGGAACGAAGAGCCGGTCGCCGGGCAGTGCCCCGAGCTGGAAGTCGCCGTCGAACAGCCGGACGGGACGGGTGCCCAGTTACCGGCGCAGCGGTCCACCGTACAGCTCAACAAGGAGAAGCTGTCCTGGGGTGCGGTGCCCGGGGCGCTGGCCGAATCGGTGCGGTGCACGATCGCGGTCGGTCCCGGCGCGGCGGTGGCCGCCGCACGCCCGTTCGGGCGGGTGGACCGCTACGAGCCGACGTTGCCGGAGGATCCGGCCGGGCTGCTCTCGTCCTGCGCGTTGAGCATCGTGGATCTCGGCGTGGTGGCGGGGGAGGAGCCGGCGGTACGGGCGCAGACCGCCCGGGCCGCCGACGCCGGACTGGCGCGACTGCTGGCGGCCCGACCCGAGCGTTCGCTGGTGATCGTCGCCGGGGTGTCCGACACCGACCCGGTATCCCGGCTGCACGTGGCCGTGGCCGACGGTCCCGGCTGGGAACGTGGTTGGCTCACCTCGGCGAGCACCGGCCGGGATGGTTATGTTCAGCTCATCGACCTGGCCCCCACGGCGCTGACCGCACTCGGCCGCCCGATTCCGGAGAAGCTCTTCATCGGTCAGCCGGTGACGTCGGTCGAGGGGCGGCCGACTAGCCTGCCGGCGGCTGTCACGGCCCCCGCCGACGCCGACCGGGAGGTGCATGCGCAGCGGGGAGTGACGACCTGGTTCTTCGGGTTGCTGGCCGGCTTCCAGGTGTTGCTGGCGATCGCCGTGTTGCCCCTGTTGCGCCGTGCTCGCCGGCATGCCGGTCCGGGCGGGCCGGTGCCGGTGTCGCCGCGGGTGGTGGCGGTCGTCGAGGCGTTGCTCGTGGCCGCCGCCCTGGCGGTGCCAGCCGCGCTGCTCGCCGACCTGGTGCCGTGGTGGCGGGGTGACCAGGCCGGTCTCTATTTCGCTGTGGTCACCGTGTTGCTGCTCGTTGTGGCCACCGTCGGGGTCCGGTTCCATCGGGGGTACGCGAACACGCTCGGCCCGTTGGGGCTGGTGGCCGGGCTGGCGGCGCTCTCCGTGGGGGCCGATGTGGCGACCGGGGCCCAACTCCAGCTCAACGGAGTCGCCGGGTACTCGGCGCTGGCCGGTGGGCGGTACACCGGCGTCGGGGTGGTGGGCCTGGGGGTATTCGTTGCCGGCACCCTGCTGTCGGCGGGGTGGCTGGCGCAGCGGGTACGGCGTAGCTGGCGGCCGGCGGTGATGGCGCTGGTCGGGGCGGTCGGTGTGGTGCTCGTCGGCAACCCCTACCTGGGCGGCGACCCGGTCGGCGCGGTGGCGTTGACCGCTGGGGTGTGTGTCGCCTCGGTGATGAGTACTGGCGGTTGGTTGACCTTCGGCCGGGTCGCCTGGGCGACTCTGGCGGGGCTGGCGGTGACGGCTGGCTTCGCCGTGGTGGACATGAGCCAGCCGGAGGCGGAGCGGGGCAGTCTGGGCCGCTTCCTCGGTGCCCTCAGCGAGGGTACGGGTGGGCTGACTGTGCACCGGTCTGGGGCGTCCAGTTTCGATGCCCTGGTCGGTAGTCCGTTGACCATCATTGCGCTGGCCGGGATGGCCCTGGTGTGGTTCGCCCTGTTGCAACCATGGGGCGGCTTGAAGCGACTGTTTGGGATTTATCCGGCGATTCGAGCGGGTATGGCCGGAATCGTGGTGGCGTCCCTGATTGGTGGCGTGCTCGGCAGTTCCGCGCTGAACGTGGCCGGGGCGGCGGCGACGGTGACGATCCCGATGGCAGCGCTGGCCGCGTTGCGAGTGCTTGACCACGCCACCGATCGCACCCAGCCGGCCACCGTGCCGGATGTCCCGGTCCCGCCGGTAACGGTCGACGGCACCGGTTCAGGCGGTGCTGGTTCGGGCGGCACCGGTTCGGGCAAGGTGCCAGCCGCCCGGTCCGCGCCGGCCAGTGTCGGACCCGGCAGCAGCGGTGGCGTCCCCGGTCGCGACGGTGACGTTTCCGACCGATCCGGTGGGGTTACCGACTCGACGGACACCGTAGAGGCCGGGACTTCGGTCGAGACCACCGTTACTTGACGGTAGCCGCGACGGCCGGGGGGTTTTCGCGCTCGGCCACCCACCGGACGTTGGGTGCGGCCCCTGCCCCGGTCGCCGGAGGTGTTACCGTGGAGTCCCGTGGATCGCGTGATCATTCTCTTGATCGGCACGCCGGTCTGCACGACCGCAATGACGACCACGGGAGCAGGCGTTGGCCCCTTCAGCACGGACGACCAGGCATATTTTCGTCACCGGAGGCGTCGCCTCCTCGCTGGGAAAGGGCCTGACCGCCTCCAGCCTCGGAAATCTACTCACTGCGCGCGGCCTCCGCGTCGTGATGCAGAAGCTCGACCCGTACCTCAATGTCGACCCGGGCACGATGAACCCGTTCCAGCACGGTGAGGTCTTCGTCACCGAGGACGGCGCGGAGACCGACCTGGACGTCGGCCACTACGAGCGGTTCCTCGACCGGGCCCTGTCAGGCAAGGCGAACGTCACCACCGGCCAGATCTACTCGGAGGTCATCGCCAAGGAGCGGCGGGGGGAGTACCTCGGCGACACCGTCCAGGTGATTCCGCACATCACCAACGAGATCAAGGCCCGGATCCGGTCGATGGCCGACCCGGGGGAGGACGGCCGTATCCCAGACGTGGTGATCACCGAGGTCGGCGGGACGGTCGGTGACATCGAGTCGCTGCCGTTCCTGGAGGCGATCCGACAGGTCCGCCACGACATCGGCCGGGACAACTGCTTCTACCTGCACGTGTCCCTGGTGCCCTACCTGGCCCCCTCGGGCGAGCTGAAGACCAAGCCGACCCAGCACTCGGTGGCCGCGCTACGCAACATCGGCATCCAGCCCGACGCGATCGTCTGCCGGTCCGACCGGGAGATCCCGGACCAGCTCAAGCACAAACTGTCGCTCTACTGCGACGTCGACCGGGAAGCGGTCATCGCCGCCCCGGACGCGCCGAGCATCTACGACATCCCCAAGGTGCTGCACCGCGAAGGACTGGACGCCTACGTCGTACGCCGGCTGGGGTTGTCCTTCCGGGACGTCGACTGGACCCGCTGGGACGACCTGCTGGAGCGGGTGCACCACCCGATCCACACGGTCCAGGTCGCGGTCGTCGGCAAGTACGTCGACCTGCCCGACGCGTACCTGTCGGTAAGTGAGGCGATCCGGGCGGCTGGCTTCGGCCACCGGGCCCGGGTGCAGCTGCGCTGGGTGCCCAGCGACGACTGCGTCACGGCCACCGGTGCGGCCACCGCCCTGGCCGGCGTGGACGGCATTCTGATCCCCGGCGGGTTCGGGGTACGCGGCATCGAGGGCAAGATCGGGGCGGCCCGGTACGCCCGGGAGAACGGGGTGCCGATCCTCGGCCTCTGCCTCGGCCTGCAGTGCATGACCATCGAGGTGTCTCGAAGCCTGGCCGGCCTGGACGGTGCCAACTCGCTGGAGTTCGAAGACCAGGCCGGACACCCGGTCATCGCCACCATGGCCGACCAGGAGGACATCGTCGCCGGCCGGGGCGACCTGGGCGGGACGATGCGGCTGGGTGCCTACCCGGCGCGGCTGACCGAGGGGTCGATCGTGGCCGAGGCGTACGGCGACACCGAGGTCAGCGAACGCCACCGGCACCGGTACGAGGTGAACAACGCCTATCGGGACGCGCTGAGCAAGGCGGGGCTGCGGTTCTCCGGCACCTCCCCGGACGGCCGGTTGGTGGAGTTCATCGAGCTCGACCGGGAACTGCACCCGTTCTTCGTGGCCACCCAGGCCCACCCCGAGCTGAAGAGCCGGCCCACCCGGCCGCACCCGCTGTTCGCCGCCTTCGTCAAGGCAGTCGTCGCCTACTCGGCCGCAGACAAGCTGCCGGTCGAGCTGACTGCCGCAGCCGGGGCAGAACAGCTGGCCGAGGTGCCCGGCGCGGGCGAGGGGAAGCCGGCTGGACGGGCTGCGGCAGATGGGTCGGCTGACGCGGCCGGCCGGGCGGCCCGCAACGGCACCTCCCGCTCGACCAAGGCCCGGTCCTCGTGACCGGACGCCCGGGGGAGCACACCTACCAGGTGCGTTCCCGCCAGGAACGATTCGCCGGGGCGGTGTTCTCGGTGGTCAGTGACGAGGTCACCATGCCCGGTGGTGGAGTGGCCACCCGGGACTACGCGCGTCACGTCGGCGCGGTCGGTGTGGTGGCCCTCGACGACGAGGGACGAGTGGTGTTGATCCGGCAGTACCGCCATCCCGTAGGCCGGGCGATCTGGGAGCTGCCCGCTGGCCTGGTCGACGTCGCGGCCGAGCCGCTGCCCGCGGTGGCGTTGCGGGAACTGGCCGAGGAGGTGGACCTCACCGCCGGCCGGATCGACCTGCTGGTGGACCTGCACACCTCGCCCGGCTGGTCGAACGAGGTGATCCGGATCTTCCTGGCCCGAGACCTGGCCGAGGTGCCAGCCGAACAGCGGCACGTTCGCCGCGACGAGGAGGCAGATCTGGAAGTGGTCCGGGTCGACCTCGACCAGGCGGTGACGATGGCGCTGGCCGGGGAGATCACCAACTCGGCGTGTGTGGCGGGGGTGCTCGCTGCCGCCCGGGCCCGGGATGAGGGTTTCGCGGCGCTACGGGTGGCCGACGCACCGTTGTTGGATTGACCCCGGCCGCCGCCCAACTGCCTGGGTAGATGCAATGGGAAGGGGCCCGGCGCCGTGGCGCTGGGCCCCTTTCGGTTATCGGTGCAACTAGTCGCGCAGCGGCCGGCCCTGAGCGTCGACCCCGCCCTTAACCAGGATCATGATGCCGTCGATCAATCCCCAGAGGCTGCCAAAACCGCAGGTGAGGACGGAGACGACGAGCTGGAGGACGCCGATCTTGGTGTCTCCGATGTAGAACCGGCCGACACCGAAGCCGCCGAGGAAGATGCCGAGAAGCCCGGCGACTAGCTTGCTCTTGTCCGAGACGCCGGCAGCGCCCGGGTACTGAGGAGTGGTCATGAGGGGCCACCTTAGTGACTTCGCCTCGTCCTGTCTGTTAACGCGTCCGGATGGCGGGACGATTGTATGACAACACTGTACTTATGGCCTATGTGTCATCGGGTTCCTGGTCGATCTATGGCTACCTGGCGCGACGGTCTACGACACCTGACACATCGTCAAGCCTGACCGTTACCGGCTGTCACTATGCTGGCTGCCCGACCCGGACAGCGGCCCTAGACTGCGGCCCTGAGGCTGGTGGACGGCGACGGCGACGGGGCCGGACGTACCGCACCGCCGGAGAGAGGTGTCTGCATCGTGAAGGTCGGAATCCCACGCGAGGTCAAGAACCATGAGTACCGCGTGGCGATCACGCCAGCGGGCGTCAACGAGTTCACCCGTAGCGGCCACCAGGTCTTCATCGAGTCCGGTGCGGGTGCCGGCTCGACCATCACCGACGACGAGTTCGCCGCCGCCGGCGCGACCATCCTCGCCACCGCCGACGAGGTGTGGGAGACGGCCGAACTGGTACTCAAGGTGAAGGAGCCGATCGCCGAGGAGTACCACCGGATGCGTCCGGGGCAGGTGCTCTTCACCTATCTGCACCTGGCGGCCTCCAAGGAGTGCACCGACGCCCTGATCGACCGCAGGGTCACCGGCATCGCGTACGAGACGGTGGAGACCACCGACCGGGCACTGCCCCTGCTCGCCCCGATGTCCGAGGTCGCCGGGCGGCTCGCCGCGCAGGTCGGGGCGTACCACCTGATGCGACCGGGTGGGGGTCGAGGCGTACTGATGGGTGGCGTCCCCGGCGTCTACGGTGCCAAGACCGTGGTCATCGGCGCAGGCGTCTCCGGCATGAACGCGGCGGCGATCGCGCTCGGCCTGCAGGCCGAGGTGTTGCTGCTGGACAAGAACGTCGCCCGGCTACGGCAGGCCGATGCCATCTACCGGGGCCACCTCAAGACCGTGGCGTCCAACGCGTACGAGATCGAGCGGGCCGTGCTCGACGCGGACCTGATCATCGGCGCGGTGCTGGTGCCCGGGGCCAAGGCCCCGACGCTGATCTCCAACGAGCTGGTCTCCCGGATGAAGCCGGGCAGCGTGCTGGTCGACATCTCCATCGACCAGGGAGGCTGCTTCGAGGACTCCCGCCCGACCACGCACGCCGATCCGGTGTACCCGGTACACAACTCGCTGTTCTACTGTGTCGCCAACATGCCCGGTGCGGTGCCGCACACCAGCACCTACGCGCTGACCAACGTCACCCTGCCGTACGCCCTGGAACTGGCCAACCACGGTTGGCGGGAGGCGCTGCGCCGGGACCGGGCGCTCGCGCTGGGGCTGAACACCCACGACGGGCAGGTAACCTACGGTCCGGTGGCCGAGGCGCACGGCATGGCGAGCATCGCGCTGGAGGATGTCCTTCGCTGAGCGGAGGTGGACGGTCGCGAGAAGGGGTAATGGCTGCGGACGAGACGACGGTCACGGTCGAGCGACTACCAGACAGGACCGGTGCCGGGCCGCCTGAGCCGTCACCGGCCCTGCTCCGGACCGTGCGCGGCTACCTCGACCACCTCACTGTCGAACGTGGCCTGTCGGCGAACACGCTGTCGTCGTACCGTCGGGATCTCGGCCGCTACCTGACCGACCTGGCGGCCACCGGGATCGACGATCTCACTGCGGTGACGCCCGCCGACATCACCGGGCACGTCGCCCGGCTCCGTGCCGGCGACGGCCCGCAACCGCCACTGTCGGCGGCGTCGGCGGCCCGGGCGGCCAGCGCCATTCGGGGCCTGCACCGGTTCGCGATGCGCGAAGGGCTGGTCGCCCGCGACCCCAGCCGGGACGTACGTCCGCCCACGCCGCCACGCCGGCTGCCCCGCGCGCTGGACGTCGCCGAGGTGGCGCGACTGCTGGAGACAGTGGCACCGCCGGGCGAGGCGACCGGCCCCGACAATCTGCTGCCGCTGCGCGACCGGGCCCTGCTGGAGTTCCTCTACGGCACCGGGGCTCGGATCTCCGAGGCGGTCGGCGCAGCCGTTGACGACCTGGACCTGACCGAGGGCACCGCAGTACTGCATGGCAAGGGCGGACGCACCCGGGCGGTCCCGATCGGCGGGTACGCAGTCGACGCGTTGCGGGCCTACCTGGTCCGGGTCCGGCCGACCCTTGCCGCCGCCGGTCGGGGCACCCCCATGGTGTTCCTCAACGCCCGGGGCGGCCCGCTGTCCCGGCAGAGCGCCTGGACGGTGCTACGCCGCGCCGCCGCCCGCGCCGGCCTACCGGTCGACGGGCCCCGCGCGGTCTCCCCGCACACACTGCGCCACTCGTACGCCACCCACCTGCTCGACGGCGGTGCCGACGTACGGGTGGTGCAGGAGTTGCTCGGTCACGCCTCGGTGACCACCACCCAGGTATATACGCTGGTTACGGTGGAACGGCTGCGGGAGGTGTACGCGACCGCTCACCCCCGGGCGCTGGGTTGAGCCGGGTAATCTACCGTGGTCGTCTGCCGTGTCGACACGCCGAGGCGGTGTCGGCTCCCTCGGTGGAGGGTGGCGTAGAGTCGGCAGTGGCGCGGGCCTCGTGGAGCGGCAACCAAGGTTCGCAGCGGCGCCGCACAGGACGCCAATCGGCTCCGACGTCGAGCCAGTCGTCGGGAGGGGGCGCACAAGGACATGGCTGGTAACGGTGACCGTGCCGAGGCGTGGACCTCGACGCTCCGCGAGCAGCAGTCCGCCCTGAACCTCGGCGCTGAGTTGGGTCCGGCGGATCCAGCCGCCTACACGGCGCGCAAACCCATTCCCGATCCGATGCCCACCGATCGGCACGGTCCGGCTCGCATCATCGCGATGGCCAACCAGAAGGGTGGCGTGGGTAAGACCACCACCACCATCAACCTCGGGGCGGCACTGGCCGAGTACGGCCGCCGGGTGCTGCTGGTCGACTTCGACCCGCAGGGCGCGCTCTCGGTTGGCCTCGGGGTCAACCCGCACAACCTGGACCTGTCCGTCTACAACCTGCTCATGCAGGACGACGTCACCGCCGAAGATGTCCTGATCAAGACCGATGTGGCCGGTCTGCACCTGCTGCCCGCCAACATCGACCTGTCGGCCGCCGAGATCCAGCTGGTCAACGAGGTCGCCCGGGAGATGGCCCTGGCGCGGGTGCTGCGCACCATCCGTAAGGAATACGACTACATCCTCATCGACTGCCAGCCTTCGCTGGGGCTGCTCGCCATCAACGCCCTCACCGTGGCCCACGGGGTGCTCATCCCGCTGGAGTGCGAGTTCTTCAGCCTGCGGGGGGTGGCCCTGCTGCTGGACACCATCGACAAGGTGCGGGAACGACTCAACTTCGACCTCGAACTCGAAGGCATCCTCGCCACCATGTACGACAGCCGGACCACCCACTGCCGGCAGGTGCTGCAACGGGTGGTGGAGGCGTTCGGTGACAAGGTCTACCAGACGGTGATCACCAAGACCGTCAAGTTCCCCGAGTCCACGGTCGCCGGTGCGCCGATCACCACGCTGGACCCCGCGTCGTCGGGGGCGCGCAACTACCGGCAGTTGGCCCGTGAGGTGATCGCCGCGCAGGCCGACCGGTAGCCCGCGTGCACCCTGCCCCCGAGCCCGTCGACTACGGTCAGCGGGTGACCGCCCCGCCCTCCGATCCGGCACCGCTGGACACCGCCGATCCCGAGGTCGTACCCGACCCCGCTGCGACAGCGGTCGATCCTGCTTCGGAGGTCGACTCGGCTGCGGTGGTCGATCCTGCTTCGGAGGTCGAATCGGCGGGCGGCTTCACCGTCCGGCTGGCCAACTTCACCGGGCCGTTCGATTTGTTGCTGCAACTCATCGGCAAGCACAAGCTCGACGTCACCGAGGTCGCCCTGCACCAGGTCACCGACGAGTTCATCGCCTACATCCGGGCGATGGGCGACGACTGGGACCTCGACGAGGCGAGCGAGTTCCTGGTCGTCGCCGCGACCCTGCTCGACCTCAAGGCCGCCCGGCTGCTTCCCGCCGCACAGGTCGAGGACGAGGAGGACCTCGCGCTCCTGGAAGCCCGGGACCTGCTCTTCGCCCGGCTGTTGCAGTACAAGGCGTTCAAGGAGGCCGCCGCCCACATCGCCGTCCTGGAGGCAGTCGGCTCCCGTCGCTATCCGCGGGCGGTCACCCTGGAGCCCCGGTACGCTGAGGCGCTTCCGGACCTGGTGCTGGGCATCGGCCCGGAGCGGCTGGCCGCGCTGGCGGTGAAGGCGATGACCCCCAAGACGCCGCCCACGGTCTCCATCGACCACGTGCACCAGGTGCGGGTCAGTGTCCGGGAGCACGCGGCCATCCTGCGGGACCGGCTGCGGCGGATCGGGACGGCCACCTTCCGTACCCTCTGCGTCGACTGCGAGTCGACGCTCGAGGTGGTAGCCCGATTCCTGGCCCTGTTGGAGCTCTACCGGGAGGGTCTGGTCGGCTTTGCCCAGGTGCAGGCGCTGGGGGAGCTGACCGTACGGTGGACCGGTCCGGCCGACGGCGGTGCCGAACTCGACATCGACGAGTACGCCGGGTCGCCTGCGCCAGCCGAAGCCGGTGCCTCCACCGCAGCCCCGCCATCTGAAACCGGTGCCTCCACCACGACCCTGACCCCCGCGACGACGAAGGAGCAGCCGAGTTGACCAGCGACGAGCGGGCAGACTCCCTCGCCGAACAGGCGGCCGCCTGGGTGCCACCCTGGGCCCGGCAGCGGCGTACCGACCCGGACCCTTCCGTACCCCCGGCTGTCGAGGAGCCGTCGGCGACGGCTCCGGACGAGGTCGATGTGGCGGGTCCGGATCCGGTGAAGCCCGTGGGGGCGAATCTTGGGGCGGAGGCCGAAGAAGCACCGGAGGCGGCCGCCGAGTCGACGGAGAAGACTGCCGAACCTGAGCTTGCTGCCGGGCTGGCCGAGGTCGTGCCCAGCCCGGTCAGCCCGCCCGTCGATGCTCCACAGACCGGCCCGGCCCGGCTGCGCGGCACCACCCTCGCGCTGGCCGACGAGGAAGAGCTACGCGGTGCTCTCGAGGCGATCCTGCTGGTGGTCGACGAGCCGGTCTCCGAGATCGTCCTCGCCCAAGTACTGGAACAGCCCACCGACCGGATCACCCGCCTACTGCACCGGATCGCCGAGGGCTACACGACCACCGGTCACGGCTTCGAACTACGCCGGGCCGCCGGCGGGTGGCGGCTCTACACCCGCCCGGAATACGCCGGGTACGTGGAACGCTTCATCCTGGACGGGCAGTCCGTAAGGCTCACCCAGGCCGCCCTGGAGACGCTGGCCGTGGTCGCGTACAAACAGCCGGTGACCCGGTCACGGATCTCGGCCATCCGGGGTGTCAACTGCGACGGGGTCATCCGTACCCTGGTCTCTCGCGGCCTGATCGAGGAGTGCGGCACCGAACCGGACAGCGGTGCCTTCCTCTACCGGACGACGACCCTGTTCCTGGAGAAACTCGGGCTGGACACGGTCGAGGAACTGCCGCCACTGGCCCCGTTCCTGCCCGACGACGTGGAAGAGATGGTAGATGCCCCGCGATAGGAGCCGCGACCACCGGGTGGCACCCGGTCCGTCCGACGAGGTTGGCACCGAGCGCCTGCAGAAGGTGCTCGCCGCCGCCGGCATCGGTTCCCGACGTGCCTGCGAAGATCTGATCTTCCGGCGCCGGGTCACCGTCGACGGGCGGGTTGCGCAGCTCGGCGACAAGGTTGATCCCGCCTCGGCGGTCATCTACGTCGACGGTGAACGAGTGGTCACCGACACCCGCCTGATCTATTTGGCGATGAACAAACCCCGCGGGGTGGTTTCCACCATGGCCGACGAGAAGGGGCGGGCCGCCCTGGCCGACTTCCTCGGCCGGGTGGAGGAGCGGGTCTACCACGTGGGCCGGCTCGACGCCGACAGCGAGGGCCTGCTGCTGCTTACCAACGACGGCACGCTCGCGCATCGGCTGATGCACCCGTCGTACGGGGTGCCGAAGACCTATCTGTGCGAGGTGGCGGGACCATTGCCCCGCAACGTCGGCCGGCGCCTGCTGGCCGGCGTGGAGTTGGAGGACGGGCCAGCGAAGGTCGACTCGTTCCGGGTGGTGGACACGCTAGGACGTACCGCCCAGGTGGAGCTGACCCTGCACGAAGGGCGCAAACACATCGTCCGCCGGCTACTCGACGAGGTGGGCCACCCCGTTTCTCGGCTGGTGCGTACGACGATCGGCCCGATCCGGCTCGGTGACCTGCGGGCCGGGCGGACCCGGCGGTTGACCAACGCGGAGATCGCCGCCCTCTTCAAGGCCGTCGGCGACTAGTCATCCGATCCAGCCGGGATGCCGGTACCCGCCCGGCGACTGTCCCGGGCAGGTACCGGCCCGGCTGGGCGATGGTGCCGCACAGGGGATAACCCACGTGGTACGGATCGCCCCGCCGATGGCGCGCGCGGGGTGGTCCGGCCGACCGGGCAGAATAGACGCGGGGAAGTGGCCGGAGTCTGTCCAGACCCGGGCACCCTCTGGGTGACCTGATACCTGCGGTGTGCCCTATCAAGCATGAAGGAGGAACGGTGGCGGAAAAGGTGCGGACCGGACGATGCGTGGTGGCCGTGGACGGCCCGTCCGGTTCGGGAAAGTCCACCGTCTCCCGTCGGCTGGCCAGCCAGATCGGGGCGCGCTACCTCGACACCGGTGCCATGTACCGGGCGATCACCTGGGCGGTGCTGCGCTCCGGCGTCGACCCGCAGGACCCAGGGGCGGTCGCGAAGGTAGCCGGTGAGACCGAGCTGCAGATCGGCGTCGACCCGCAGACCCCGCACATCAGCGCCGACGGAGTCGCCGTCGACCGGGAAATCCGGGGGCCGGAGGTGACGGCCGCCGTGTCCGCGGTCTCCGCCGTCCCGGCAGTACGAGAACTGCTGGTCGCTCGGCAACGCGAGATCATCGCCGAGGCGGGGCGGATCGTGGTGGAGGGCCGGGACATTGGTTCCGTGGTGGCACCCGACGCCGACCTGAAGGTCTACCTGACCGCGTCGGCCGACGCACGGGCCCAACGACGCAGCACCGAGTACGCCACGGATCTGCTGGCCACCGCCGCCGACCTCGCCCGCCGCGACAAGTTCGACTCCACCCGGGTAGCGGACCCGCTGCGGCAGGCGGCCGACGCGGTCGTACTCGACACTACCGAGCTGGGCATCGACGAGGTCGTCACCCAACTGCGTACCCTGCTCGGCGGCCGGGTGGGGACATGACCGGTCGGTACGGGCGGGTTGGTTGGTTCGGCGTGGTGAAGCCTCATGACGCCGGTGAGCGAAACGAGGCAACAGGATGAGCGTGGAAGACGGCTGGATCGAACTGGACGAACCGGACCTGGAAGCTGAACAGACCGGCCCAGTTCCGGTGGTGGCCGTCGTCGGCCGGCCCAACGTCGGTAAGTCGACCCTGGTGAACCGGATCATCGGTCGGCGGCAGGCTGTCGTCGAGGACATTCCCGGGGTGACTCGAGACCGGGTGCCATACGACGCCCAGTGGTCCGGCCGACGGTTCACCGTGGTGGACACCGGCGGGTGGGAACCGGACGCGCGGGACCGGGCTGCGGCGATCGCCAACCAGGCCGAGACCGCAGTCACCACCGCCGACGTGGTTATCTTCGTCGTCGACGCCACCGTCGGTGCCACCGACGTCGACGAAGCCGCGGTACGGATGCTGCGCCGCAGCGCCAAGCCGGTGCTGCTGATCGCGAACAAGGCCGACAACGCGTCCGTCGAGATCGAAGCCACCTCGCTGTGGTCGCTCGGCCTGGGGGAGCCGTTCCCGGTCTCCGCCCTGCACGGCCGAGGCTCCGGCGACCTGCTCGACGCGATCCTGGCGGCGCTGCCGGAGCCGCCGCCGGTCACCGAGGGCGGTCCGCGCGGACCCCGTCGGGTGGCGCTGGTGGGCCGCCCCAACGTCGGCAAGTCCAGCCTGCTCAACCGGCTGGCGCGGGAGGACCGCGCGGTGGTCGACTCGGTCGCCGGTACCACCGTCGACCCAGTCGACAGTCTGGTGGAGATCGGCGGCGAGGTCTGGCAGCTCGTCGACACCGCCGGCCTGCGTAAGCGGGTGGGCAAGGCCAGCGGTACGGAGTACTACGCGAGCCTGCGTACCGCCGGGGCGATCGAGGCGGCCGAGGTGGCGGTCGTACTGCTCGACGCCGGCGAGCCGATCAGCGAGCAGGACCAGCGGATCCTGACAATGGTCACCGAAGCCGGCCGGGCCTTGGTCATCGCCTTCAACAAGTGGGACCTGGTGGACGCCGACCGGCGTTACTACCTGGACAAGGAGATCGAGCGGGAGCTGCGCCGGATCCCGTGGGCGATCCGGGTCAACGTGTCAGCCAAGACCGGCCGGGCCGTGGACAAGCTCGCCCCGGCGTTGCGTACGGCGTTGGCGAGCTGGGAGACCCGGGTGCCGACCGGGCATCTCAACCAGTGGCTCACCGCCCTGGTGCAGGCGACCCCACACCCGGTACGGGGCGGTCGCGCGCCTCGGATTCTCTTCGCCACGCAGGCCGGTACCTGCCCACCCCGGTTCGTTCTCTTCACCACCGGCCCGCTCGACGCCGGCTACCAGCGGTTCGTCGAACGCAAGCTGCGGGAGGAGTTCGGCTTCGCGGGCAGCCCGGTGGAGGTGTCCGTACGGCCACGCAAGAAGCTCGGTCCGGGCAACCGGGGCAAGGCGCACGGCTAACCCCTTTCGGCGGACAAAAGGCAGGGCGGCGATCTCCTCGCTGCCCTGCCTTTTTCCTTCTCCTGCCACCTATCCTCCTAGGAAGCTGTAGGGGGTGTGGCGTGATTTGCGGATGTGGCTTGCCGGGGGAGGGCTGTGTGCGCGGCTTGATCGGTCTGCGCTACGCTGTAGCGGCTGTCGCAGGGGAAAACGCTGCAAACAGCGGGACGTGGCGCAGCTTGGTAGCGCACTTGACTGGGGGTCAAGGGGTCGTGGGTTCGAATCCCGCCGTCCCGACAGGGTGTAATCGCAGGTCAGAAGGCTGATTCGAGTAATCGGGTCGGCCTTCTTGTAGTTTTTGGGGACCACTGCGGTCAAGTGCGCCGTCCGTAGCGCTCCTTGACCGCTGGTCAAGTTTCAGGTGGCTAATCGGGTCATCTGCCGAGTTGTTCGTTCTCTGTACGATCTAGAAGCTCGGGACTCCGTCCTAAACCCCGGCCGTCGTCAGAGATTCGTCAAATGCCGCCACAAGTCAGTCGAGCGCTGAGGCGTTATGGTCTTCGGATGCCCGACGATCCAGGCTCAGCGCTGCTTGACCTTCACGACGGCGATAGCCACTTCCGGATCATCCTGAGCCGCCCTACGGCCGACAGGTTGCGGACCTCAACAGGAGCAGTTGGCAGGATGCCCTGTTCGAGGTCACGGCCCACCCGTTCATCGCCCAGGCCGAAACGACTCTCACCGGTGAGGAGGTCGAGGCTGTTCGTGGGTTGATTGAACGATTCCACGCCGGTGAGGACGTTGTGTTCGACGAGGATGAGCAGTTCCAGTTCTCACTGACGCACTCGCCGGAAGAAGACGGCATCTTGGTGACGGCAACTCTGAACACGGAGGGCGGGCCCCTACCCCGAGATCCGCTTTGTCGTTCGCCGCTACGACACAGGCGACAGCGCAGGGCTATCGGCATGTAGGCCGTGACGATTGCGTGGGTGGTCGCCCGCCGTCGTAGACCGGGGCGGGAAGCCGTACGACGCCGGACAACCGCGCTTGCCAGCCGGGCCATCAACCGGTGCCGTGGACTGTCACCAGCGGGCTAAACCGGCTACCGCGACCCTGTCGACGAGCAGGCACTTCGGACGAACCAGGTTAGTGGATCACTATCCTCGAACCTGGAGGTACCAAGCGGCTGCGCAACACGCACAACCGCATTGACGCGGCGGCGAGTGGCACGTACAAGTGACGAATGGCGTACTTGAGGGCGGGCAGCCAGTCGGCACGCGAGCAGGCAGAACGCCTGACGCTAGTAAGCCGATGGAACCACTTCATTCTGGATCAGCCTGTGTTTGTCCGACCAGGCGAGACGATCTGGACCGAGCCTGGTTACCTCCTGGTGAAGCGGAACGACGGCCGAGTCCGCGCCTACCCAGGCTCGGTAAATCGCTGCACTTGCCGGATCGACTAGTCGATCGCCTGGCCGCCGGACCACAGCACTCAAGCTCCGACAGGGCGAACGCGAGCACGCGACGTCAGCTGCGGACTATTCGCGGACTGATCTTGGCGTCAGGCTGCCGGGCGTGCCCCATTTGGGCAGGTCAGAGGCCCGGACACGGACTGGGCCGCACTCCATTCCTAAACTGCGTGGCGGTGCGGCTATTTGCACCTGTCCCTGGGGATCACGTGGGGACCACACGTGGTGCGCGTTGGCGGACGATGCGCGGTCAGGCGCACGGCTTGATCATGGGCATATCGTGTGTGACGTGCGTGGACGTGTGGCGAATCGTCCTGGGGGTCAAGGGGTCGTGGGTTCGAATCCCGCCGTCCCGACAGGGTATAACCGCAGGTCAGAGGGCTGATTCGAGTAATCGGGTCGGCCTTCTTGTGGTTTTTGGGGACCACTGCGGTCAAGTGCGCCGTCCGTAGCGCTCCTTGACCGTCGGTCAAGTTTCAGGTGCTACCTGGTCACTTGCCGAATTGTTCGTTCCCTGTATCAAGGCGGCCCGCAAAGCGGGCCGGGCCGGCCGGCCATGATGGGGACGACCAGGATCCGAAGACCTCGGGGCTCCGCCCCGAACCCCGGCCCTCCTCAGAGATCCGCCGCTTCCCAGCCAGCCCCGCATGACTACTCAAGCATTGACCTGTAGCGTGCGCCGGCATCGCTGATCGGGCGGTAGCGCTCATCGGCTGCCGCTGCATGTAGCGCGGCCAGGAGCTCGTCTGCGGCCGGCAGATCGAGTGCTTCCCGGAGCCGGTCCCGTTCCATGTCGAGCTGCGGCCAGTCAGCGCGAATGTAGTGGTCTGCCTGGGCCAGCCAATCCCGTAGCTGCCTGCCATCATCACCGAACGGTTTTGCGGTCGCGTCGTGGAGACTGGACAGGCCAACGACGAGTGCCAGCGCATCACGCAGGGACGTGGCGATTAGCCCGCCCTCGCCTTCCGATCCGACATACACGACTAAGGCGTGTTTCATAAGCTGGTCAGAGCCACTCGGTGATGATGGTGATGGTCAGGACGGCTTGGAAGCGGACCGCCAGCTTGTCGTATC
>NZ_JBSFTE010000045.1:0-30638 GCF_053590565.1 Micromonospora sp. NPDC003197
TGCGTGCCCTCATCCGGCAAGCCCGTACCCACTACCGCTGGAACACCCGCCCCACCACCCGCCGCCTCAAATAACACCTACTGACGGTCCCTCTAAAACACCTCGTCGTGCCCGAGCACGTCCTTGCTATTCCGTGCGACGGGTTTTTGACTGCCCCTGATGGTGACGCGTGAAATCTATCGCTCGACAACGGCCGTGGGCGATGTCGGTGGCCGCCGCTATCGTGCCGCCATGACGATCAAGGACGGTTGGATCTCGTTCGGCCTCGGCAGGTTCCGTAGCGACGAGGCCGATTTCTCCACGTACAGCGGCAGTTCACAAGCCACGCTGCCGACGCTTCCCCTCGGACATCCAGGTGGTCTGCACAACTGGATGCGGGAGCTGGTGCCACTCGGTGAGCGTGCTGCCGGTCAGTACGGGTTGGTCACGCTGACCGATGGCGTACCCGTGTCCGGGCATGAGGCGGCCCTGCCGGAACAGTTCGTCGCGTTCATGGCTGATCGGGTGCTACGCGACTCGGTGCCGACCTGTACGTCGTGTTACTGGGCTTCCGATCTTCCAGTAGCGCCGAGCCCTGTCCACCACGGGGCACAGCTGGTGCGGTTCCTCAACGATCAGCAGGGTTGTCTGTTCTGGTATCTGCACCTGCTGCCAGACGGCAGTCACGAGGTCTTGTGCGGTGGGGAGGCGTACGACCTGCAGGAAGTCTCCCAGGAGGAAGCACATGAGGATCTGGTGCGGGTGGCCGACGACTTCGACCAGTTCATTGCCCGGTTCTGGATCGAAAACCTCGCCCGGTACGAGGTGGAGGGCCAGGAGCGATCCGATGAGGAGCTTTCCAAGCCGGTCTGGGAGTACCTACGCCAGTATGCGTCTGCGGACCGGCGGCCATTGGCTGACTGACATTCGGCGCGGTGGCAGTTCGCTGGGCTGACATCATTTTGTCGTACCGTGGGCAATTATGTGTCGACGCCCATCCGAGGGGAGAAACGATGATCGGCACCTTGCGGACCATCGCCCTGGACACCCGTGACTTCGCCGGCCTGGCCAGGTTCTACCAGGAGCTGGCCGGGTGGACGCAGACCTTTGTCGAGGACGACTGGATCACGATGACCACCGACGACGGTTGGCGGGTGGCGACCCAGCTCGCCCCGGACCACGTGGCACCCCGGTGGCCGGATCCCGCTCACCCCCAGCAGGCCCATCTCGACCTGCGGGTGCCTGACCTGGCGGCGGCCACCGCTCGGGCGCAGGAACTGGGCGCGACGCTGTTGCGTCGCAACGAGCGGTGGCACACCCTGGCCGACCCGGCCGGGCACCCGTTCGACCTGTGTCTCAACGCCGACGACCCACGCACCACGCTGATGGGCGTAATGCTGGACTGCCCCGACGCAAAGGCGCTGAGCGGGTTCTACGCGGAACTGCTCGGCAAGCCGGTGACCTACGAGGGTGACGGCATGGTGATGATCGGCGAGGAGGGCGGCCAGCCGCTCATGTTCCAGCAGGTGGCCGACTATTCGCCGCCGCGCTGGCCCGATCCGGCCCACCCGCAGCAGATCCACCTCGACGTACGGGTCGACGACGTGGCAGCGGCCGAGCCTGCGGCGCTCGCGCTCGGTGCCACCCGCCTACCAGGCGAGGGGGAAAACTGGCGGGTGTACGCCGACCCGGCCGGCAAGCCCTTCTGCTTCGTGTGGGACCTCGATCAGCAGGGGTGACGGAGGCTCTTCAGGACTCGCCTGGCAATCCCGCCCTTCTGTCGGCGAGCTACCGGGCCGGCTTGGTGTCGTAGTCGTTCCGGGACTGCTCAACTTTGCTGAGATTGCCGGCGGCCCATTCAGCGAGGTGGGCGAAGAGTGGGGCGAGGCTGCGGCCAAGCTCGCTGATCTCGTACTCGACCCGAGGGGGAACCTCGGGATGGTTGGTGCGCACGATCAGGCCATCGCGTTCCAGTTGCCGCAGCCGCTGGGTCAACACCTTCGGTGTGATCGCGTTGATCCGTCGTTCGAGTTCGACGAACCGCTGCCGACCGTGCTCGTTGAGGGTCCACAGGATCGGGGTGGTCCACCGGCTGAACACGATGTCCACGACTGGAGCGATCGGACAGGCGGATTCGGGATCGGTCGACGCAGGTCTGGTCCAGGTTGCCGGGTCAGCCATATGCACCTTTTGGATAGTCACTTTCCTCTAGGTACCTACTATACCGACGCTGTTAGCGTCATCGAGCCGCTGAAACCATGCGGCATCTTCGCCCTGATCGGGCGTAGGAAACCACGATGACGTGACATAGGAGCTCAGTGATGATCGTAGTAACGGGGGCGACGGGAAACGTCGGTCGACCGCTCGTACAGGCACTCGCGGCAGCCGGCAAGCAGGTGACCGCAGTCTCCCGTAACGCACCCACGGTGGACCTGCCAATGGGCGTACGACACCAGCAGGCGGACCTGGCCAACCCGGAGAGTCTCCGGCCTGTCCTCGACGGGGCTGACACACTGTTTCTACTCGTCGCGGGTGCCGGTGCACACCTGAACCCACGGGACATCCTTGACGTCGCCAAGGCCGGCGGAATCGGCCGGATCGTGTTGCTGTCGTCCCAGGCCGCCGGGACCCGACCGCAGTCGCCCTCCCACTCGCCCCTGCGTTTCATCGAGACTGTCGTCCAACAGTCAGGCATGGACTGGACGATCCTGCGGCCGGGTGGCTTCAACTCGAACACGTACGCCTGGATCGAGTCGGTCCGGGCCCAGCGGACGGTCGCCGCGCCGTTCGGCGACGTCGGTCTGCCGGGCATCGACCCGGGCGACATCGCCGAGGTCGCCGCCGCCACCCTGCACGGAAACGGCCACGCCGGGCGGGTCTACGAGCTGACCGGACCCGCCCTCGTCACACCCCGACAGCGGGTCGCAGCAATCGCCAACGCACTCGGCGAACCGATCCAGTTCACCGAGCAAACCCGCGACGAGGCCCGCGCACAGATGCTGCAATTCATGCCCGAGCCGGTGGCCGACGGCACCCTCGACATCATCGGTGACCCGCTCGACGCCGAGCAGCGGATCAGCCCAGATGTCGAGCGGGTTCTCGGCCGAGCGCCGCGCGCCTTCGCTGACTGGGCTCAGCGTCACGTTGCCGCCTTCCGGTAGGTCCGGTAATTCCCTGTTGACCGCCATCGAGGCGTTCTCGCCGACTGCTGGTGTTTCCCCTGACTACGGGCAGCGCCGGCAGTCGGTGCGAGGACGGCCTGGGCCTGCCGGCAGCCCGCCATCTGAGGCTGGACTCCGCGCCATAGACTTTCGCTGGACCCGCCTTGGCGTGCCACGATGCGCTGGGTGCCGCTGGTCCTCGGGGAGGCTGATGGAGTTCCGACTGCTCGGTCGGATGGAAGCGCTACACGACGGGCGACCGGTGGCGCTGGGCCGACGACGTGAGCGCATGCTGCTCGCGCTGCTGCTGTTGGAGACCGGGTCAGCCGTACCACCGGACCGACTGGCCGACCTGCTCTGGGACGACGATCCGCCGGCAACCGCCCGGGCCAGTCTGCACACCCATGTCTCCCGCCTGCGTGCCGTGCTCACACCGTTCGACGTGCAACTGCTGAGCACCGCCACCGGCTATCGGGTGGACGTACACCCCGAGCAGGTCGACGCCCACCTCTTCCGTACCCTGATCGGCCGCGCCCAGGCCAGCTCCGACCTGGACGAACGCGTCGAAACACTGCGGGCCGCCCTACACCTGTGGCGCGGTCCCCTGCTGGCCGACCTGATCCCCGACCGGCTTCAACTACGCATCGACGTCGAGCTGACCGAACTCCGGCTGGCCGCCACCGAGCTGCTGATGGCCAGCGAGCTGGACCGGGGACGACATCGTGAGATCGTCGGTGAACTGACCGCCCTGGTCGCCGAGAATCCACTGCACGAGGCGTACACCGCGCAGCTCATGCTCGTCCTCTACCGGTGCGGCCGGCGTACCGAGGCGTTGGAGGCCTACGAGCGCATCCGGGGCCGAATCGCCGACGAACTCGGCCTCGACCCGGGCCTCGAGTTGCAGGAACTACGTACCGCGATGCTGCGCGACGATCCCACCCTGACGCCTGTCACCGCACCGGCAGCACAGGCCGTCCTGGCGACTCCGGCCCCGGCTCCAGCAGCCTCGCCAGCGCCGGCTCAGCTTCCCCTTCCGGTCGCCCACTTCACCGGTCGTACCGAGGCGCTGCGGACCCTCGACAGCCACCTACGGGATCTGACGACGGCCCCCGCCGTGGCCGTTGTGGCGATCACCGGTACGGGTGGAGCCGGCAAGACCGCCCTGGCGGTGACCTGGGCACATCGGGTCGTCGGGCAGTTCCCCGACGGCCAGCTCTACATCGACCTACGCGGTTACGATCCGGGCGAACCGAAATCGGCCGCCGCCGCGCTCGACGGGTTCCTCCGCGCGCTGGGTGTCGACCGTACCCCGATCGACCTGGACGAACGAGCGGCCCTGTACCGGTCGTTACTGGCCCGTCGGCGGATGCTCGTCGTCCTGGACAATGCCCGTTCGATCGAGCAGATCCGGCCACTCCTGCCCGGCTCCCCCGGATCATTGGTGTTGGTGACCAGCCGGGACGACCTGGCCGCACTGGTGGCCCGCGACGGTGCCCGCCGACTGGCACTGGACCGCCTCACCGACACCGAGGCAACGGACCTGCTGCGTCGCATCCTCGGGGACGCCCGGGTGGACGCCGAGCCGGAGGCTCGCGTCGAACTGGTCCGGCTCTGCGCCGGCCTGCCACTCGCCCTGCGAATCGCCGCCGAACGCGCCGGCCAGGTCATCGCTGCTGGAAAGAGCAGCCAGGTCATCGCCGCCAAGCGCGCCGGCCAGGTCATCGCAGGTGCAGAAGCCAGAACGCCGTCCCCCAGCCGCCCCCTGGCCGAACTGGTGGCCGAGCTCGCCAACCGGACCCGGCGGTTGGACGTACTCTCCTTTCCCGGCGACCCGCTCACCGCCCTGCGGGTGGTCTTCTCCTGGTCCTACCAGGCCCTGCCACCGGCAGCCGCCCAACTGTTCCGGCAGCTCGGCCTGCATCCCGGACCGGACTGGGACCTGCTCGCCGCCGCCAACCTCGCCGGCCTCGACCTCGACCGGACCGGACGGCTGCTCGACCTGCTCGTCGGCGCCCACCTGGTCGAACACAACTGCCACGGCCGCTTTCAGATGCACGACCTGCTACGCGAGTACGCGGCCGAACTCGCCACGGTGGAGTCGGATGAGGCGCTGAACCGGCTCTACGACTGGTACCTGCACACCGCCAACGTCGCCATGGACCTGATCGATCCGCACCGGAGCCGGGCACGGCTGCCCGTACTCTCCCCGATCGTGTCGGGACCTGCTCCGATCACGTACGACGAGGCGATCGACTGGTTGGAGGCGGAGCGGACCGGACTGGTCGCGGCCATCCTGCGGGCCGGGGATCGGCTCGTACACGCCTGGCAGCTCACGCAGGCTATCTGGAAGTTCTTCTTCATCCGCGGCTACAGCGACGACTGGTACGCCACCGGGCCGCCCGCGCTGGCGGCTGCCCGACAACTGGCCGACCCGTACGCCCAGGGGGAGATCCTCAACAGCCTCGGCGCGTCCCGGTACGCCACCGGACGGTACGACGAGTCGGCCGACTACTACCGGCAGGCGCTGCCGCTACGCCGCCAGGCCGGCGACCGAGCCGGCGAGGCAGTTACCCTGGGTAACCTCGGGGTGGTCTACGACCTCCTCGGCCGGTATGACGACGCCGTCGACCACTATCTGCGCGCGCTGCCGATCCAACGGGCCATCGGCGACCAGCGGGGCGAGGCGATGATGCTGGGCAACCTCGGCATCTCGCTGAAGAACCTCGGCCGGTACGGCGATGCGGCCGAGCACTACCGGCAAGCGATGGCGCTCTACCGACAGACCGGTGACCAACGGGGCGAGGCCGTTTCCCTGGACAACGCCGCCGTTCTGGAGGACCGGTTGGGCAACCACGCCGAGGCATTGTCCCTGCTGCGGGAGGCCCGGGCCATCGCCGAGCGGCACAACGACCGGCGCATCCTCTCCTACGTACTCAACCATTTCGGCGCGGCCCAGCTAAGTCTCGGCGAGGTCGAATCAGCCCGCGAGGCGCACGAACGCGCCCTCATGCTGGCTCGGGAAATCGGCAATCGGGAGGCCGAGAGCACCGCGCTGAAGGGGCTCGGGACGGTCCATTCTCGACTCGGCGCGCACGCCACCGCGATCGAACTTCACCACGCCGCGCTGGAGCTCGTTCGGCGGCTGAACGCCCCGAGCCGGGAAGCCGAGATCCACAACGACCTGGGCGAGGCGCATCGGACGGCGGAGGACGGAACATCCGCGCTGGGGCCCTACCAGGCGGCGTTGGCCATGGCCGTACGCTGCGGCGACCGCTTCCAGCAAGGCCGCGCCACGTTCGGCATCGCCCAGGTACTGCGTACCTTCGGCGACCACGAGGGAGCCCACCGGCACGGAACCCAGGCCATGAAGATCTTCAGCGGCCTCGGGGTGCCCGAAACTACCGCAGTGGCCGCATTCCTCCACTAACCGACGGCCATTGCCCTGTGTTCGGCCCTGCTCCCAGTGAGTTTCGGCCGTTGCCCCGTGCCCGGCCTTGCTCCAGTGACCGCCGGTCGCTGGCGGCCACTGGAGCGGGCGAGTCAGGTGCTGGCCGCGTACCAGTGGTGTCTCCGCCCACCCCCGTTATTTCCAGACGGCACCACCACACGCGCAGCCAGACCGAACCGCCGAGGCGACGGTCGCCACCCCGGTCAGCGTTCGTAGTCTCACCGCCGCGCCTTGCCATAGCCCTTGCCATCGGCGGCAGGGCAGAAACGCCATCAGGGGGCAGGGCGAGAACGCCCTGCCCCCTCGGCCGTACCGGCCATCACCCGGCACCGCGTGCCGGATCCTTCCGGTCAGCTCGTCGCTGCCGATCGGTAAGCCAGCCGCTGCCGCTCGATTAGCCAGCCACTGCCGGGTCGAGCAAACCGGCAACCGCTTCGGCGGTGGCCGGATGCTCGGCCAGCAACCCGCTGACCTCGCGATACTCGTCTCCGGCGGGGACACCGCCCACCGGCCGCCACTCGCCGTCGCAGCCGAGCAGCTCGGCCACCGCGTCGCAGGTGGCCGGATGGCCCACCAGCAGCTCGGCTACCGGACCCGCCGCCACGGCGACAGCCGCAGCCGGTTTCGCCGGCACCGCCCGACCCGTCCATGGCGGAGCCCAGGCGTCGACCGCCGACAGGGTGCCCGGGAAGGTACGCCCCGCCTCCCGTACCAACACCGGCACCAGCTCACCGGCCTGGCTGCGCAACGTGGTGATCAGGGTTGGCAGCCAGGGCAGCAGAACCCGGTCCGGCAGCCGCGCGAACGCCTTCGACATCGTCTCCACGACGAACGGTGCCAGGGTCGGCACCGACTCCAATGCCTGGACGAACCCGCTCAGGTACTGCGGGAACGCCGGCACCACCAGCGGGTTGCCCAGCATCTCGTCACAACGCGCCCGCAGGTCGGCCAGGGTCAACAGCCCCAACTGGGAGCGGGCGACCCAGAGCAGCGCCACCTTGGCAGGTGCCTCCGGATGCGACTGTTGGACGGCCAACTCCAGCTGGGCGTGGTCGCAGCCCAACGCCAGGGCGAGACTCTCCAGGGTGAACAGGAAGCCGAGCATTGCCCCGACCTGTCGTACCCCGATGTGCTCGTCCACGAAGGCCATGGGCAGCAGGGTGCAGTAGTGCGCGTAGCCGGCCTTGACGAACGCCTCACACCAACCGGGCAGCTGCGGCTGCGTGGCCCGGTAGTGGGCCAGCAGCCGACGGATCCGCCGCAGCACCTCCGGGGCGTCGTCCACCGTACGTTCGGCGGCCAGCAGCTCGACGGCCCGGTCACCGAGTTCGTCGGTGAACCGTGGGTTACGCAGGTAGAGCAGCGAGTCCTCCACCGCGGCGAGGGCCATCGACGCGGTCGCGTTCGGTGCCCACACCTTGCGGCGCAGCCGTTGCTCCAACACCTGCTCGACCGTGATGCCCTCGTAGCCCAGCTCGATGATCGTCCGCTGGTTCTGCCCGACCGCCAGGTCCCAGCTTTCCTGGGTGGAACGCTCGCCGAGGCGACGGGCCCCCATGATCGGCCGGAACGCGCCCTCCGGCAGCAGGTACCGAAGCACCCACAGCAGGTCCGAGCAGGGCACCAGCTCGGGGTTGGCGGTCAGGTCCAGCAGCGCCCGTTGCAGGGTGCGTTTCTCCAGGTCGAGCCCGAGCGGGGCCAGCCGGTCGTACACGTCACGGGCCAGCGGCGGCAGCGCCTCGTACCCGACCTGCCCAATCTTGTCACCGCCCATGAGGATCTCGCACAACCGGCGTACGTCCCGACGGCCCGGTACCTTGTCCTTCTCGATGCAGGTGACCGCGGCGTCCTGGAAGTCGTACGGGGTGGGGCGAGCCCGGTTGCGCATGCCGGCGAGCAGGATGGACGTCTCGAACACCGCGATGGCGTCCGCCGTGCTGGACAGATAGCCGTTACGCCGGGCCAGCCGGACGATGTCCACACACCAACCGAGCAGCTCCTCCTCGTCGATGCCGTCCAGCATCGGCGGCTTCGACAGGAACCCGGTGAGCCGGTCGGCGACCGGTGCCGCCGCAGGTGCCGCCGGCAGTGCCTTCGTACGCTTCGACCGCTTACGGCTCCCCTTCTGCCCCTCCAGCTGGTACGGGGTGAGCCCCGAGCGGGTCAACGCCTTGGTCCAGGTGGCCCCGGCGATCGACACCGAGCCGCCGGCCAGCCCAAACTGCCGTTCGATCGCCGAATGGCTGGACGGGATCAGACCGTAGAGCCACTCGGTGCCGCTACGGGCGCTGACCTCGTAGTCGGTGCTGCCCGACAGGCCGAACTCCGCGACCCGGCTGGCGGCGTGGAACGCGCCGCAGACGTACAGGCACTCCGAAGGGTCGACACCCGAGATGCCCAGGTGCTCCCGCATCCGGGTCCACATGTAGCGTTCCCGGTCCTCGTCCCGGGCCAACCGAGCGGCGTCCTCCGGGCTCAGCCGCCGGAACAGGCTGCCGATCAGCACCATCGCCTGCCGGTAGGTGTCGTAGTCGGCACCGGCAAGCGGCTGCTCCACGTACTGGTCCCACCACTCGGACCAGTGGCGGACCTTGCCGTGGTGCAGCAGGTGTTCCTCCAGCTCGGCGAAGCGGGGCCGCAGGTCACCGATCTCGATGCCCACCGCGTCGCCGTGCAACGCGGCTTCCTCGTTCGCCGGGTCCTCCTTCGGCGCGTCCTCGCTGGGCGAGTCCGGGTCACCGTCGGCGGCGTCGGACTTCGACTCCGGCTCCCGGGGCAGCCACTGGAAGACGTGGTCCGCTGACCGGTCGACCAGCACCAACTCGACGCCGGGCGTGTCGAGGGCGTACGAGATGGCCTGGTATTCGGCCGACGCCTCGGTGATCGGTGCCACAACGCTGAGCGGGCCCCACTGCGGCGGGAAGCCGTCCAGGTTGGCGGCGTACGCCTGCAGGGCCACCGGGAGCCGGCAGTTGCGCAGCTCGTCCAGGAGCGGACGCAGGTCCTCGCACAACTCCAGATAGATCACCTTGGGCTGCTTCTCGCGGAGACGGCGCACCATCGCCAGCCCGGAAGCCGGCGAATGGTGGCATACCGGGAAGATCTCCAGCTCCTCCCGCAACGCCCGGTCGACGTCGTCGACCATGCCCGTCATGATCTCGGCCAGCGCGTTGGGCCCGTCGGCGAACTCGGTGGCGGCGTCGAGCAACTGCTGACGTAACGGCCCGAACAGGTCCGCAACGGTGTCGGTCGGCGGCCCCTTTTGGGTCGGCGTGCCCGCCACGTCGGTGCTCATGAGAGCGTGGCGATCGCCTGCCGACCGCCCTCAAGGAACTCGGGCCACTCGCCACCGTCGGACTTGCTCCGGGGCTCGACCACACCGTGCAGGTACTTGTTCATGATTGCCAGGTCCTCCGGGCTGCGTCGCACCAGCGAGCCGACCAGCGAGTTGGCCAGTGTCTCGGCGCGCAGCGTCCGGTCGCCGAAGAACTGGCTGTGCAGGATCGCGTCTTCGAGAACGCCGATCTGTTCGGCGGTGGAGAGCGCCGACTCCAACTTCTCGTCGTCGCTCTTGGCCGAAGCGGCGGCGACCCGCAGGTCGGCGAAGCTCTGCAGCAGGATGTCCAGCAGCGTGGGCGGCACGTCCAGCTCGATCTGGTGCCGGCGCAGCAGTTCGACGGTACGGAATCGGACGATCTCCGCCTCGCTGCGCTTGTTGGTCACGACCGGAATGCGGACGAAGTTGAACCGGCGCTTCAGTGCCGACGAAAGGTCGTTGACGCCCCGGTCCCGACTGTTGGCCGTGGCGATGATCGAGAAGCCGGGCTTGGCGAAGACGGTGTTGTCGTTGTCCAACTCCGGGATGGAGATGTACTTCTCGGAGAGGATCGAGATCAACGCGTCCTGCACGTCGCTGGTCGACCGGGTCAACTCCTCGAAGCGGCCGATCACGCCCTGCTCCATCGCCGTCATGATCGGCGACGGGATCATCGACTCGCGGGACTGCCCCTTGCCGATCACCATCGAGATGTTCCACGAGTACTTGATGTGGTCCTCGGTGGTGCCGGCCGTGCCCTGGACGACCAGGGTCGAGTTGCGGCTGATCGCGGCGGCCAGCAACTCGGCCAGCCAGCTCTTGCCGGTACCGGGGTCGCCGATCAACAGCAGCCCCCGGTCCGAGGCGAGGGTGACGATGGCGCGCTCGACGAAGCTGCGGTCACCGAACCACTTCTGCGAGATCTCCCGGTCGAGCCCGTCGGCACGTTCCGAGCCGAGGATGAACAGACGCACCATGCGCGGGCTGAGCCGCCACGAGAACGGCTTCGGACCGTCGTCGACGGACTCCAGCCAGTCCAGCTCCTCGGCGTACTTGACCTCGGCGGGGGCACGCAGCATTTCGTTGGTCATTTTTCGCGGGTCTCCTAGGTGAGGAAGTTTCTGAGGTCGGACTAGTTGAGGAAGTTCTTCAGCTCGGACACGAGCTTGCGAATGTGGCCGGAGAGGACCGGGGTGCCCTGATCCTTGAACCGCTCGCGGAACCACGGGTTCACGCTCTGGTGGCCGCCGCTGTTGACGGAACCGACGGGAATGAAGCGCGCCCCGGACCGGTGGACCGCCGCCATTCCGTCGAAGACCTGCTGTTCCCGCCACTCGTAGAAGTCGGAGATCCACACCATCACGGTGTTACGCGGATCGACGATCTTCGGCTGGGCGAGTTCCATCGCGACCGTGCCGTCGGTGCCGCCACCAAGCTTCGTACGCAGCAGCACCTCGAACGGGTCGTGCACCCAGGGAGTCAGGTCCAACGCGCGGGTGTCGTACGCGATCAGGTGCACGTCCACCTTGGGCAGGCCAGCAAAAATGGATGCCAGGATGGTGCAGTTCACCATCGCGTCGACCATCGAGCCCGACTGGTCGACGACCACGATCAGCCGAGCCGGCGTGGTCCGCCGGGCGGTGTGCCGGTAGAAGAGCCGGTCGACATAGAGCCGCTGGTCCTCAGGGTTCCAGTTGGGCAGGTTCTTCCAGATCGTGCGCTCGACGTCGAGGTTGCGGAACACCCGCTTCGGCGGGATCGACCGGTCGATGGTGCCCACGCTGGCCTTCTCGACCTGCGTACGCAGCACCTCGGCCACCTCGTCGACGAACTTGCGGATCAGCGCCTTCGCGTTGGCCAACGCAATCCCCGACAGGTTGTCCTTGTCCCGCAGCAACTGCTCGATCAGCGACATGCTCGGGGTCAACTGGCGGGCCAGCTTCGGGTCGGCCAGCACCTCGCGCAGACGCATCCGGCGGACCAGGTCGCCTTCCAGGCCGGCCAGGACCCCGCCCAGCTCATTGTCGCCGGGGCGGCTCCGCAGCTGCCCCGGATCGACGCCGCAGGCCCGTTCGAACCAGCCGACATCGGCCTGCCAACCGGCCAACTGTTGGGCGGAGACGTTGCCGGCACCGGTCGCGAAGACGTTGAGCAGCAGTTTGGACACCAGCGCCGCTCGGCGTACCTCGTCGGCTCCCGGCTGCTCCGCAACGGCGCTGGCGGCAGCGATCGACTCCCCCGGAGCCTCACCGGCATCGGTGGCCGTGTCGGCACCGTCAGCGGCGGTGCTGTCTCCAGCGGTGCCTGGGCTGGCGTCGTCGGGGCCCGCGCCGTCTTCATCTGGGCCGGTGCTGGCGTCGTCGGGCCCCACTCCGGCCCCGGCGGTCGGTGCGCTGCCGCCGGCCCCGTTGGCCGTGGCGCTGTCGTCGCCCTCGGCCGGGTCGGCCGTCTCCGCCAGCAGCCCCTGCAGGTCCTCGGCCAGCTCGGGGAAACGCTGCACGATGTTGTCGATCGACACCGTCGGGTCGAGCAGCGCCATCGGGAGTCCAATGTCGTCGATGATCGCCGCGCTCGCCGACTCCAGGGTGGGCTGTTCGTCGGTGCCGAACACCCGGGCCAGCAGGCGCCAGTAGAGGACCTGACGCCGGTTCTCGTGGAGGTTGATCTGCGAATCACTCATCGCCTCAGCAACCGTCCCGCCCGCTCCCGCAGTACGGCGACAGCGTCACCGGCCTTGGCTTCCGCCTTCGCCACCTTCGGATCGGTGGGCCCCATCGCCCAGTCGCCGGTATACACCACGACCGGCTTACGTTTCACCGTCGCCTGGATCGCGAGCGGCTGGAGCGACCAGCTACCGCCGTCCCAGCGAAGCAGCCCGATACACGCCGAGGAGGCGGCCACCAGCTGCGTCGTGAGCGGCCCACACGATGGCAGGCGGTCGACGGCGACTGGGATGGAGACGTCACCGAACGCGAAGGTGACCGTCGCATCCTCGTCGGAGGAGGTGGCGGTGTAACCCTCCATCAGCACCGGCTCGGCGATGTTCACCGGATGCCGATCCAGCGGTGCCGCCGCCGGGGCGACCGCGTCGGCGAGTTGGACCCGGGCGGTGACGAACGGGTCGGTCGGGTCGCCGGCCTTGGCCCGATCGTCCTGCCAGATCAGGTCACCACTGTCGAGGAGGGGTAGGTCGGTGATCTCCAGGCTGCGCCGCTCGGCGAGCGCCCCCAGCAGCACCGGATGGTTGGCGAACAGCCGCCACAGGGCCGAGCCGACGATGGTGTCCACCTTCGGCGCGGCGACACTCGTACGCACCAGCCGGGGCGGGGCACCATCGGCCGACTCGAACAGTCCGTGCACCTGCACCTGCACCGCCGTGCTGTGCTCGTGCACGTCGACGCCGAGAATCAGCAGCCGCCCGGAGACCCGTTCCGCAGCCTGGGCGTCGGCACCTCTGGCGCCGGCCTGCGACAACAGCAGCGCCCGAGTCCAAAGGTCGGCCCACCGCCGTACGGGCAGACGCTCCATGGTGCCGATCGGGCTGGCCGCGTGCAGCTCGGTCGCCAGACCGTCGGTCAGCACCGCCAGTCGACGCAGCTCCGGATCGGCCAGCAGGGCCTGGAGCACCTGATCGGAGCTGGAGATGAGGTCGTGGTCTACGCCCCGCCAGCCGGCGATGGCCAACTCGGTCAGCCAGGACCGGCACCCGCTGAGCAGGTTGCCGGCCGAAACCGCCCGGGTCGGGGCCGGGGTCTGCGGCCAGGTCGCCCGAGTACGCCGCAGCGCGGTGTCGAGCCGAGCGAGCAGGGCATCGTGCACCGCACCGAGCAACGCGGTCCGCGTACCGGCCAATACGCTCAGGTTTTCCTCGGTGACCGAGCCGCCCGCGACCTTCTCGGCGGCCTCGGCGACCCGCTCGGCGAGCGGGGTGGCCGCCATCGCCCCCGCGAGGGCGGTCAACGCGGCGGCCCGCTCCTCACCGAGCCGGGCGAAGCCGGACACCAGTCCCTCGTCGAAGCCGGTGACCAGATCGAGTGTCTCCACGACGCCGGAGGGCGCGTCGTCGAGCAGTGCGGAAAGTTGTGTCTCGAGCATCAGCGGGCCGCTCCCATGGCCGGAAACCAGTGCAGCTCAGGAACCGGTTCGGCGACGACCGGCAATTCCAGATAGGACAGGTGCCGCAAGAAACGGCTGAAGACGACAGCGGCGGGCATCCGCTCGTTTGCGCCGTTCATGTGACGACGCAGATCCCAAGCGGTTGTCGCATTTTCGTCGACCTCGACGCGCAGATAACGAGCGACCCGGTCGACTCCGTATTGCACGATGGCCTCGTCGAGGAGCAAATCCAGGTGCTTGCACGCATAGCCGTGCGCTCCACCGCATGGACGGTTGTTGTTGGTGCTGCAATTGAAGTTGTGCGTCCCGGCTGCGAACGACGAGACGTAGACCCGCTCGATGTCCGAGCCGCTTGATACGACTCCCTGCAACCGCCCGTCGGCCATCTCGACGAAGGGGACCTTCGCCAATTTTCGGGGCCGGACGGGGGGCACCACACGTGTTGTGCTTTGCTGCTCCCACGCGGCGCGATCCGCGTCCACGACCTTCAACCTCCAGCACAATGGCTCGCGGGCAGCATGCGACAGCATGAAACCCGCGTAAACGGACGGTTTGTGACGGCATTTCTACCGCATCGAAACGTAGAGCCGTGAATCAGTCTCACGGTCGACGTCTGGCGAAAAACTAGCCCCGAGGTACGACAGTTTGCCGAGTTGCTGGTCAGCCCCATCGTCGTACGTCCCTGGGTGGGGAACTACGCTCGTTCTGTGGTCACCACCTGGGAACCCGCCACGACAGGTCTGCTCCGTCTGCCCTCGGGCCGACTCGTCCGAGGCCGTGGGCTGCGCCATCCGCTACCGGCCGGTCAACAGCCCACCTTCGCCCTCTACCTGCTGGGCCGGCAGCCACCGCCGGTCACCTGGGAGAGCCGCTGGGTTCGCTGGCCCGACTTCCGGCTACCGTCCGATCGCACCGCCGCCGGCGAGGCACTACGCGAGGCGTGGCACCGAGCAGAGACCGAACGCGTCGAGGTGGCCTGCGGTGGCGGACGCGGACGTACCGGCACGGCACTGGCCTGCCTCGCCGTACTCGACGGGGTCCCCGGTCACGAGGCGGTCGCCTACGTTCGCGAGCACTACTCCCGGCACGCGGTGGAGACGCCCTGGCAGCGCCGCTTCGTCGCCCGTTTTCAGTAGGAAACTCGTCAGGTGCTGGCTGGCGTCAGGCAGGAGCTTCGTCAGGTGGGGGCTTCGTCAGGCCGCCGGCCGGGCCGGTTGCCAGAGCCGGGCGATCGGCAGGGGCGGCATTCCCGTGTACGCCCACTGCTCCAACATCGAACGATCGACCAGCAGGATGCCCAGTTCTCGCGCCAACCGCTGACCATCCCCCACGGTGAACGCCCCATTGGTCACGATCATGCAGATGTCCCCCCGGTGGATGGTGCGGCAGGTGCCAGCGAACCGCTGGATCACCGCGCTGCCGACCCGATTGCTCGCACTGTGCCGTTTGCACTGCACCACCACCCGGCGACCATCCGGGGCACGGGCTATGACGTCCGCTCCCCGATCGGCCGTACCACCGAGGACGGTCACGCCGGAGCAGCCGGACGTACCGAGCAGTCGGGCGAACCACTGCTCGAACTCGGGGCCGGTCATCGCGTCGGTCGTTCCAATGATCCGATCGAGCGCGGCCCGCTCGGCCGCCTGCCGCGCCCGTCCCTTCTGTACGAGAAAAAGCACGACGACGGTCGCGGCGATGACGACAAACGCGATGAACGCGGACCAGTACGGGTGTCGACGGATGAACTCCACGATCAGTGCGAGCAGCAACACGATCCCCAAGCAACCACCGCCTAGCAGAAGTAGCCGGTCGTCCCGGCCGGAGCGGCGGCTGGTCGTACGGCGGGGGTTCTTCCGGGTGTGACCCCTGACCCGTGTGCCATCGCTGCGCCGATACGACCGGACCCGATGCATCGCAGCTCCCTGGGGTGAGAGGAGACCCCCAGTCTGGCCGCTCGGTACGACAACTCCCAGTCGTCGGCGCCACCACTGTCGGCTACCCAGCACTCCGGTCAGGTACCACGCTAAACCTGACCGGCTCCCGTAGTACGGCAGCAGCGGAGTCGAGATCGGCGAGCCGGGCCGCAAGGGTCGCCATGGCCAGCCGATGCGGCAGTGCGGCATTGAATTTGAGCCCAGCCAGCGCCTTCTCGCTGACATCGGGTAAGCAGATCCGGTCGACAGCGTCAGCGATGCCGGCTCGCCAGGTGTCTCGATCCAGGTCGGCTCGCAATCGCAGGAAAGCGTCGTCATATGGCTGCGTCGGATCACTCAAGTTGCCGAGGGTCGCGATGAGCGTCGCGTTGGCCTGGAAGCCGGCCCACGTCCACCAACGCAGGTCGTCCGGGCCGCTCCGCGTCACCATGGTGCCCCCAGGGTGAACGACACTGGTGCCACCATCACGCATCTCGGCCAATCGGCGAGCCGCCCGCTGGGTCAGGCGGACTGGCGGATCGGCCCCGAGCAGCAACTCACGCATGGCCCGGACCATCGGGTACGACAGACCCTGCGGGGCACCCCCGGCCATCCAAAGTGCCTTGCCGCCGCTGTCGACCGGCTCGACGAAACAGCGACGCCGCTTCCAGTCGATGTAGGTAACCTGCCAACTTCGGCCAGCAAGTAGAAGCCGACGCGGTCCGTGCACCTTCTCGGTCAGCAGGGCAGGATCCGTACGACCGATCTCGGTACGACCGGAGAGTACGGTGAACTGCGGCGGTGCGGTGAAAACGGCCATCAGATCCATAAAGTGCCGTCGGCCGAAGCGAAGTTCGGCCTCTGGCCCGACGAAGAGCATCCCATCGTCGCTGTCGAGGTGTCCTCGCTCGACGAGGTGCCGAAGGATGACCTCACCAGTCTTGTCAAACGGGGACAGCCCGTTCCACGCGTCCTGCCACATCTGATCGCCGAGCCGATGCTGTTGCAGGCAGAGGGCAAGGATCTGCTGGGCAACGATGTGCCGAGGCTCCGGTGGCGGGACGACTGGTTCAACCCAGCCACGGCTCCACAGGAGCAACATACCGGCAGCCTGCAGTAGGCCGGGTTCGTTCAGCGCAAGGAACAGGCAGTTCCGGCTGCTGCCCGGTCTTCGTCCGGTCCGACCGATCCGTTGCAGGAATGCCGCAACGGTCCGTGGGGCGTTGATCTGGATAACCCGGTCAAGGTCTCCGACGTCGATGCCCAACTCCAGAGTGCTGGTCGAGACGATGACGCAGTCGCGCTCCTGAGCAAACGCCTCCTCGGCCCGTCGCCGTTCTTCCATGGCCAGAGAGGCGTGGGACAGGAATGTGGTCACACCGAGCAGGCGGAGCTTTTGGCCTACCTCTTCCACCAGTGCCCGGGAGTCGCAGAAAACCAGGCGCTTCTCGCCCCGGTGGAGCGCGGCGATGACTCGCGCCGCATTGTCTACCGAGCCAACGTAGTCCAGTTCCACATCGCCGGGGGGCAGCGTGATGACGGCAGCGGGCTCCGTCGCCTGGTCTGGGGGTGGAGCATTCTCCGGCGCCACGACTCGGGCGGGCCGTTGCCCCCGCCCGGACCCTTGCAGCCAATACAGCAACTCATGCGGGTTGCCGACCGTGGCAGACAGGCCGACGCGTTGAAGCGGACGGCCCGCGATCCGGCTGAGCCGCTCAAGCACCGCCAGCAGATGCCATCCCCGATCGTCAGCGGCGAACGCGTGCACCTCATCGATCACGATCGCGTGGAGCTGCCCAAAAAACTCCTCATGATCAACCTTGGCACTGACAAGCATGGATTCCAGAGACTCCGGCGTGGTCAACAGGATGTCCGGTCGCTCGCGCAGTATCTTGCGCCGCTGGCCGGTGCTCACGTCCCCGTGCCAGAGCGCGGCCCGCCGGCCCAGCCAGCCCGCATATCCCGCTACCCGGGGCAGTAGGTTGTTGAGCAGCGCGCGAAGCGGGCAGACGTACAGCAGTGATGTCCCGGACCAGTTCTCCTGCGTCATCCGAGTCAGCATGGGAAACATCGCCGCCTCGGTCTTGCCGCCGGCTGTCGGTGCCAGCAGCAACGCGTCGTCCCCGTCGACCAGTGGTCGGACAGCCTCCGCTTGCATTGGCCGTAATGCCGGCCATTGCAGCGAGTTGACGATGTGGTGCAGGACCACTGGATGGAGCAGGTCTGCCGACACTCAGACGTCCAGGGTGACGTGGTCGGCGCTGGTCACATTCCGTTCGACGTCGGTCATCTCGGCTGCTGCGAGCGTCAGGCGGTAATGCAGCTGAGGGTCGAAGTCGGGGAACTGATCAACCCGGTCGAGCACCTCCCCCACCAGCTTCTTAAGAAACAACCGCGGTGCGACACCAACCTTGCCGCCCAGGCCGCCGGCCACCGCCCTGGCAAGCTGCCCAAGGTACCCGCCATCCACCAGGTGTCGTACCCGCTCCGGAGCAGATGACCCCTCCGCGTATACGTCCCGTACTCGGGCCCCGAGTTCGACCAGTGCCTCAAGGGTGAACCCGGGTAGCCGGACCTGCACCGCGCGCGGATTGTCGAATCGCGGGTCCGTGGTGAAGTCGACAGCAAGCCGCTGGGCGAGCGGGGCGAGCCGCTGGACGCCCTGGGGTCCGTCGTAGAAGGCTGGAGTACCGGTAATCACCAGGTACAGACCAGGGAACCGACCGGAGTGCACCTCGTCGATGAGTTGTCGGAGCGCATTGAGCGCCTTGTCCCGCGCATCGGAACGTACCCGTTGTAGGGTCTCCACCTCGTCGAGCACCAACAGCAGGCCGGGGTGGCCGCTGTCGCGCAGTACGGTCAGCAGGCCCTGCAGGAAGCTGAGCGCGCCGAAGTGGTCGAGGTCGCCGCGGACGCCAGCCGCACGGCGGGCTGCCGCAGCTACGTGTGGTTGACCGCCCAGCCAGGCGAGCAATGCTTCGGCGGTAGCGGGATCACCGGCGCTGACGGCCGTACGGTAGCCGCGCAATGCGGCGGCGAAGGCCGGCGCGCTCCGACTCACCTCGGCCAACCGCTGTTCCAGCAGTGCTGTTACGGCACGATCGAGCTCTTCACTGTCGTCGGGCGCAACCTCCCCGGCGGCCAGCACATCCTCTTCCAGGGCGTAGAACCAGCCGTCTGCCACAGCCCGAAGAGCGCTGGGCGCGAAGGTGGCGGTGGTCAGCCGCTCGGTGAGCCGCCGATAGACGGTCTCCAGCCGGTGTAACGGTGTTTCGTTCTCCGAGACCTGCACCTCGGCCGTGGCAAGATTTTTCCGCTTGGCCTGTTCTGCGATCCACCGGGTGAAGAAGGTCTTGCCGGAGCCGTACTCGCCCCGAATCGCCTTGAACACCGCCCCGCCGCCGGCAGCGACATTCAGATCCTCGGTAACGGCAGCGTGGAAGCGGTCCAGACCGACAGCGAACAGGTCCAGGCCGGCTGATGGCACCACGCCCCGACGTAAGGCGTCTACGACCTCCCGACGACGCACCGGGCTGACACCTCTCACGATGCCCCTTCGGGCAGTTTGAACTGCTCACGCAGCAGCCGAGCATCAAGGCGTGCGTTCCGCCCGTTGTCTATCGCGGTCAACACCGGGTAGTTGTCGACGTTGAAGATGCGTTGCAGGGTGTTGACGAACCCACCTGCCCGAGCTGGGGCTTCGCCTGCCCGATCCGCGAGCACGGCGGTGGGCAGCACACCGTTGGCATCGAGCAGTGCCCGGAGTGCCGCGCCGATCTTCTGCGG
This sequence comes from Micromonospora sp. NPDC003197, assembly GCF_053590565.1. Classification (NCBI taxonomy): domain Bacteria; kingdom Bacillati; phylum Actinomycetota; class Actinomycetes; order Micromonosporales; family Micromonosporaceae; genus Micromonospora; species Micromonospora sp. NPDC003197. The sequence goes on from NZ_JBSFTE010000045.1 coordinate 19,720, forward strand.
CGACACCGGCCGGGGAAGCAAACCGCGTTGCGCCTTGAACAGCTCCGTCTCAAGCAGAAGGGTCACCAGATCACGGTCACCAACCGGCGGCTCCGCAGTAAGCGGCGGCTCGTCACCGGGTACGTCGAACAGCGCCTCGCCGGCTACGACCGGCGCCTTCCGGCGAGGCTTCGGTACGGGAGGCAGGGGCACCGCCGCAGAGGCGGACTTCGTCGCCTGCCACCAGTCGGGATGCCGTACCTCGATCGCAGTCCAGCCCGTCGGCGCATTTTCGACGTTGGGCATCAGGAACGCCAACAGTGGAATGGTCACCTCGGCCAACGATGCACCACCGTGATAGCCAGCCCTGCTGGGACGATATCTCAGCTGCGGATCCCAGAGCGCGACTATCCGGTGGTCCGCAGCGACCACTCGGGGGCCGGTCAGCTCGATCTCCCCGGCCCGGACGACACCCTCCCCGGTACGGTGTCGGGCGGAGAGTGCGTCAGTCGCCCGAAGCTGCTCGCCGCCACGTTCGAGGACATGGCCATGATCACTGGTGATGATGACAGCGCGCCCAGCGGACCGGGCAAGATTCAGTAGGTTACGCAGGAAGCCGACGTCGTCGAGCTGCCAGCCGGCCTCATCACCGTCCCGGCCGTAGGCGAGTGAGTCATCCACCGCGTTGATCACAACCGCGACGAGGTGTTCCGGGGTGGCTATCGCGTCGGCGAGTTCACCCGAGAACACCTCTCCGGCACCACCTCGGGATGGCCCTTTGTGGAATATCCGAGCGCCGCTTCCCCACCGCCCCTTGGCGAAAATCTGCCTTTCGGTCTCCTGCGTCCCGCTACGGAGGGTGCCCGCGAAAAGGGAGGTACGGGACACCGAAGTCAGCGTCGGCAGCGCGGCGACCACTCCTCTCCGGCGGCTCCGGCCAACGCCTCTCGGGTCGTACTCCACCCAGTGCTGGGACAGTTGATCAGCAAGTTCGACCGCGACCGCAGCGCTCATTCCGTCGAGTAGCACCAGCAACGTCGGATGATTGGCCCGGACCAGCGGCTCAACAATGCGAGGCAGTAGGTTCTCGACGGTCAGTAGGTCGCCGTCGCTGGCTGGACCGGCGGTGGCCCAGGCACCGAGGCGGCGCGCGAACGCCGCATCGAGGTCACGTCGACGCTGTGCTGCCCGGTGGTAGATCTCCCGCAATGCGGCTTGCAGCGTCGGGTGGACCTCCTCGCCGGCCCAGACGTGGTTCAACGCGACGTCGACCCAGCTCCACTCCGCGATCTGCCGGTCCACGCCATCGGCGACGCTGACCGGGAGATCCACGGCCGTGTCGAGCCAGCGGAGCAACCGTAGCGCCATCCGGACCTGACGGACCCGTTCCGATTCCGCATCGGCCAACAGGTGCGCGGCGAGGCTCCCAACAGCCGACTCCAGCTCCGGGGTGACGGTGCTCCGAACGGCCTCCAGCATCGCCTCGGCGGCAACGCCGAGACGGTGGGTGAATCCGGACCGCAGGATCGCGCTGTGCACCCCACTGCCCTTGGCGCCAAACTGGATCAACAGTTCCTCGGCACGGTCCAGAATCGCGTGTCCCTGCCGCCGAACGGCCAACTCACGGTCAGAAACGGCGAGCATCGCAGTCACGACCTGCACGGCTGCCCCGGCAAACCCCCGGATCGTGTCATCGTCCCGATCCAGGTCACCGAAGTACTGGTCAATCCGGCCCTGCGCCCTGGCGTCTGGAGCACGCGGCCCCCAGACCTCGGCACAGACCAGGCCAAGCGGTAGGGCGTCCGGGCCGTGCCCGGCTGCGACAAGCGCAAGCAGCGCCTGTGCCGGGTTGCCGAGCTGCTCGACCAACCATCGGGACAGGCCATCGCGTTCTGCGAAACGCAACTGGCGGAACGCCTCCACCGCAGCGGGCTCAGAGCTCCACCACAGCAGCATCGCCACGTCCAAGCCCTCCGGCCCACCGCCGAAACGGTCCAGGCCGAGGCGTACGGCGGCGAGGTGCCGCATCGCGACGTCCCGGGTGAGGATCGCTGCGGTGAGCTTCGGCCATCCGGTGGGCGGCATCGCATCAAGAAGGGCCTCACTGGCCCAACTCTCCGCCTCCAGTGCGGTGTCCGGTGACTGGACCCCAAAGGCATCCATCACAAGGTCCCAGGGTTGTACCGGAATCAGCCGCTGCCGAAACACTCGGCTGCGTATCCCCGAACCGAGCTGGCACTCCGGCAGGTCCGTGAGAAGCACCAGCACCTCGTCGTCCCGTTCAGCGACCAGATGCTCCCAGATGGCGAGCGGTGACAGGCAGGGCACAACCCGTACCGTCCGGCCGTCGGGCAGTGCGAAGACCGGCTCATACGGCCACGCCGGCTCCGCGCGAACCACCATCACCGGGTACGCGTCCCCGTTGCGGTGCCGGTCGAGCTGCTGGGCCACCTTCTGGCCGAGCGCCACCGGGTTGATCCGCAGGGCCGGCATATTGGCTGGTGCCAAGGTCACGACACGATTCTCCAGGTCACCTCGATGGTGCTGCCACCATTCTTGCCGGCGAACACGCGAAGTGCGGCCAACACGGATTCGAGATCGTCAGCCGACACCCTGGTGTGGCCGCTCGTCGGATCCGCCGTACCGCCTTTATTACCTGCCCCTCTGCCTTTGCCATCTCGGCCATCGTCGTCAGGAGGTAGGGGTTTCTGAGTTGCCCGACGCAACAGTGCCGTGGCGTCGGCCTGGGCATGTCGCAGCGCGGGCGCGAGGGCTGCGGTCAGCTCGTCGACCCGAGCCGCCTCCCGCAGCCGGGCGAAGATCGCTTCGGCCTCCTTCACGTACGGCTCTGGCAGGCTGGCGACGATCTCGAAGGTGTCCCACGGGGCGGCGTTGAGCGCGTTGGCTACCACCTCCGCGCTCATGATGCTCTTTCCGGTGCGGTCGGCCGGGCCTGGCAGATCAGCGCGAGCAAATCGTTCGATGATCTCCACGGCAGAGCCACCGGTGTGGATCGCGTCCAGCAGATCGGCGGCACCGCGAGCGGTAGCGAGCCGGCCGGTGGATGCCGCCTGGTCGAGCTGAAGCTGCGCCGCGTGCGACTTGAGGTCGGTGACCAGGTCGTGGGCCTTGTCGCGGTGGAGTTTGGCGCATTCAGCCAGGTCACGGCCGAAGAGCCCCACCAACCGGCCCCGGAGCAGTGCCATGGGCTGGATACCGAAGATCGCCGCAGACCGGCTACGCGCTACCTCCCAATCCTGCTCGCTAGGCAGCCGCTCTTCGCGCAGCGTGTGATCGGCCGTGATCCGGCCAATCTCGGGAGGCGGGTTGACCACGCCGCCGCCATAGTAGAAGGCCCGGTCGGTCTGCTCGGCGAACATCGCCACGACAAGCTGGGCGACGTTCGGGTCGAGCCCCATCGGGTGGGGCTCGTCGATCCAGCGGTACAGGTCCCGGACCCGCAGTTCACCGTGGATCCCCTCACTCGCGGCCTTCTGCTGGAAGTGCTGTGACCACTTCCCCTCGATAACAAAGGCCGCCTCGTGCATGACGCCGAGCCCAAGTGGGTTGGCAATGCGTCGCATGGTCTGTCGGTGCGCCCGCTCGACCTCGACCCGCCCCTCGGGGGATTCAACGGCACGGCGCACCTGCTCAAGCACGGTCTTGACCTCGCCGAGCCGTACCGGTTCGTTCTTGCGATCTGGGTCGAAGTCGGGGTGGGCGGGGAACTGGTGACTGAGCATCTGGTCGCCGATGCTGCGTAGCGTGTCGTTGAAACTCGCCCCCATGGGCAGCATGGGAGTCAGTGCCCGGGTCAACGACAGCAGGTGATCGTCAAAGCCGATCCGGACGTCGGTGGGCTGCTTCGCGGCCAGCCCGTACGCCTGACGCAGCACTCCGCGCATCTTGACCAGCAGCGCGCTGCGTTGGTTGGCCAGGGCGGCCTGAGCCCGTCGCCGGTCGTCGGGATTCAGGTGTTCGGCGTGGCTGTCGAACCGCTGCCCTTCGAGCAGCTTGTCGATGATGATGAGCTTGCCCAGCTCGTTGAGCCGTTCGATGGTCAGTGCGGCGGGAATCCAGCAGACCGTCCGCGGATGGATTCGCCCGGTCAGCTCCTGCACCCGCTGGCGGTCGTCCGCCGGACCGTGACTGCCGTCATCGAACGGATAGTCGATGATCAGTCGCCAGGCACTCTCACCGTGAGGATGGAACGCCTCGTCTCGGATGTCGTTCGGGTCTCGCACATTGCCATAGACCAACTCGATGCTGCGGCGGCTGCCCCGCCAGGTGAGACCGGCCTCGGCAAAGAACGAGTCGCTCCAGGGCACCCCCATCTGCTCCCAGAGCAGACGCTGCACGATGTGCTTGCGGGCACCATCGTTGTCGTAGTGCTTGGCGGTCGCGAGCACACTGTCGACGTCCACGCCAACCAACTCCAACGACACCACCGGGTCGTCGCCCTCACCGATCCGGATCTCGGCGAACTGTCCGGCCCAGTCGGCGAGTTTCCGGTTCACCTGGGCTACCTCACCGCCAGGAATCGGACTGGTGATACTGCCGTGGTTGAGGGCGGAAAGCCTGCGGGCGGTCAGGTTACGCAACGCCGGGACGCTAGGGGCGAGCGCGCTCAGCAGCAGTGTCTTGATCAGCCGGTCGTCGCCGGTAAAGGCCCGCACCCGACCACTTGTCGCGTCTGGCAGTTCAACGCCCCGGCGCGCCTGGTCGAGGTCGTCTTCGGTAAGCCCGTACTGCCCGAGCAGATGGGGCCGGAGCTTCGTCTCGTACAGCTTCTGGGCCATTTCGAACTCGGCCTTGAGCTTTTCGGTGAACGGCTGGTCGCCACCGCCGCTGATCACGTCATAGAGGTCACCGAGTGGCACCAGTTGCCCGAGGCGCAGCGTCTCGCGGCGGTCGACCAGCAGTTGGCGCATCAGCTTGAGCGCGGTGCGCGAGCGTTGCAGCGCGCTGGAGACGTGCACCAGGGTGGAGATGAAGGCCGGGCTGAACGGGTACGTCGCGCGGAACGCCTCGATGTCGGCACCACTGCCGGAGTCACTGCCGAGGAGGGTGTCCCACACCTCCCGTCGTACCTTGGTGGCTTTGCCGAAGGCGTCGGTGATTGCCTCCCCGGCGGCGGCGTCCCGGGGTTTGAGCAGCCGCCGGCGGGCAATCTCGGGAAGGTTCCGATCCTCCAACTTGATCACGTCGAACCGGCCACTGGCCAGGTTGAGGGTGTCCTGGTAGCTCAGCTCGTGGGCCCCGGTAACCTCCTCGCCCACGAGTTCCCGCAGGTCACGTTGGCGGGCAATGAAGCTGATGACCGGAATCGGACGGCGGGTGTCGCCGCCCTCGACAAAGTTCGTGATCTTCTGGATTTCCCGAGAGACGAACTGCTGGTCACCGATGGAGTTGGCGAGCCAGAGAATCAACTCGTCGAGGAAAAGGATCAGACCGTCGTAGCCGAGCGCCTTGGCGTGCCCGCTGATCTCGGTGAGCCCCCGGTCGAGCGAGACGAACGCCTCCTTGTCCTCCCGCGCGTTGCTGAAGAAGCCCTTGTTCCAGGTGGTCAGCAGGTCGTTGACGAGCTTGCGACGCAACTCCTCGGAGTAGGCGGCGGCGAACGCCTCGTCCAGCCGTGCACCGGTCCAGAACTTCTCGCTCTCGCCCCACTCGTCCTCGGCGTCGCCACCGGGCAGGCCTGCGATGAACTGCTCGTCACCGATCCGTTTACGCAGCTCAGCCGCCTGCTCCAACAATGCGTCGGTACGGTGCACCGCAGGGATTGGCGCGCTGGGATGCAGGGCGAGCACCCGGTCGACATATCCGCCGAGGACGCGCTGCTCCAGCGAGCGGGCATCGAGCAGGTGGTATGGCACGAGCAGGAACTTTCGTCCGTCCAACCAGGCGCTGTGCTTGGCGACCAGCGGCGCGAACTCGTCCCGGCCACGGGCAACCGACTCGCCACGCAGCAAAGCGTGCAGCACTGCCATGAAGTGCGACTTACCGGAACCGAACGAGCCGTGCAGGTATGCCGCCTTGGAGGCGTGTCCCTCGACCGCCGACTTGATCAGCCCGAGCGCCTCATCGAAGTTCCCCACCAGGCGGTCGGTGATCACATAGTCGCGAAGCGTCGTTTCGGCGTCGCCGACGCTGTCAGCGAGCTTGAGCACGAAGTCACTGGTGCTCGTCCGCTCCGGGATGTCGATGACTTCCCGGAGGAGCGGCGGAAGAGTGGGCTGCGGCATACCGCCTACCGTACCGAGGCTCGAGGGTGAGGCATTGAGGGACACAGCTCGCCACTGTCGACAAACCGGCTATAGATCGGCGGCTGGCCGGCTGATGCATTCCGGCACCGATGGTGCAGCCGATGGTCGACGGGCACGTTCATGGCGCCAAATGGCGTAGTCGAGATCCGTCGGTGACTTCCGGAGTAGCTCCGCAGCCTTCATGATCAAGCTGACAGCAACCGAAGGAGTCACATCCCTACGGCACCGAGCGCAGCCGCCACGAATCGACAATCCATGCGGTCGGCCCTCACGCCGGGGCAGCCGATCAGCATCAGCAGGTAGTTCCACGACAGACCGGAGCCTTGTCCCGGCACGGCCAGCCACAGCTTACGAGCCAGCGCCGCCCTGCCCTCGGTCACCAACGACCGGAGGTCAGCACAGCTGTCTACCTCCACCTCTTGTCGCGCGCAGGCTGTGAACTCATGAACTCAGCCGCATTCAATCTGGCAGGATTCCAGCGTAGTCTTCATCGAACCAGTCAGCGGTGTTGTGCTTTCGCAGCTCGCCGCCGACCCGGGTCAGCATCAACCAGTTGCCGTTCAGCACGAGCGCGGCATCCTCCGAGCGACCAGCCAAGATGCGACCGACCGCCGTGATCATGTTGAGCGTCCCCTTTTCGGCAAGGGTGTCCTTGCGCATATGGAAGTTAACGTCTACATACGAGGCAGGCTCCCACACCCAGAGATCTCCACCGTCGTCTTCAGCGTCGTAGTAGCCGCTACTACCCGACGTGATACTTACGGCGTACCCGAGTGAATCGGAAAGGTCAGCACTGAGCATCCGCGCGCCCGACAGTGTCGAGGCCTCAACAGCGGTCGGAGCCGCGAGCTCCGCCACCTGCTCCAGGGGGATGTTGCCTGCAAGCGTCAGTCGGTAATCGATGGACATCTCTACAACCTTCCTCAGTCTCGCTTGACGATCTGTACGATCGCACCGCTCCGCGTCACAGCGACAAGTTCCTTCAAGTCGGAGACCGGCCAGTCATCGAACTGCTTCTGCAGGTCGGATAAGTCACCCTGCCAATCCTGAAGATTCAGGGCCACACGCTGAGCCTGCCCCTCATCAACCTTTTTGGAAACCTCGTTCCAAACGCCACGCACCGGCTTGTGTGAAGTGGGAGCGTAACAATCAAAGACATGACCCTCGATCAGGAAGTCAGGAGATCGCCCCGGATCACCAGAATCCCCAGTGTTACGCCGAGCATCGCTGATTTCCTGCTTATTAGGATTCTGGTGAATCCGGTAGCCCTGCTCAGCGACGCTGTCAGCACATTCATTTTCCAGCTCGAGCGCACGCCGTTGCGGAGGCTTGTCGTTCGGCGAGATTCTGGCCCGCGACCCGGTCGGCGACCCACCGAGGATGCCGGTCCATCGTCGGGTCCACGGTATCCCTGCGGCGGTTCCACGAGAGGCTGCAACGTCACCATCGGAGCTTGTCAACCTCGAAGCCTCGGCGGAAACACGGGAAGGGCTGGTCGGCGTCAGGCCGCCAGCCCCTATCAGTTTCCGTGCGACACGAGGTCGCGCGGCGTAAGTGGATACACCATGTGATGGATCGGAGAGTGTTGCCGATGGTGTGATTCCGGGCCAGTGTCCGTTGGCCCGTTCCCGCCCTGACGTGCGTAGCTGGTAACGGCTGGGTGCGAAGCTCGGGGTTCAAGCCGAAGGACTCCCGCACCATCCGGGGGTTACGGGTGAGGGGAAGGCTGGACGGGTGAATTGATGTGAACCTCTGTATGCCTCGTGAATCAGGTTGCCGTCCGAGATGGTGTGTGGTTGGGCGGTGTAAGAAGGGCTGGCCGTGGTAGAGCGGCAGGCGGCGGTCGAGGAGGAAATGTCGGCCGTGTGGACACCGTCGCCCTCGGGGTAGAGGAGGCACCCACCCCAGCTGGGTCTTACGCGCGTGGAACGTGGAAACCCCGTCCGGGTCCGGTCGCTGCTCGCGGCCGGTAGACCACCGTGAGGGAAGTCGATGCCTTGGCGGGAAAGGATGGTCCAAGAAGCGAATGCCGGTGGCCGAAAGGCAGCGGGAAACCGGGACGGCAAAGACTGGTCTGTGACCCAGTCGTTCCCGGCCAACCGGCCGGATACGGGTTGATGCCCGGACCCGAAAGGGTGCTGACGTGGACCAGGTGAGCCTGTGAAGAGACGAGGCACATGGTGCTGCAACCGACGGACAAGTTAGACGCCGCGCGATCGCCTTCGGGCGACGAGACGGTGAACGGACCGGAGGGCGGGATCATCGACTGGGACGCGGTGCATTGGCGTGCGGTCGAGGACGACGTACGGCGTCTACGGCTACGGATCTTCTCGGCGTCGAAGGCAGGGGATCTGCGAAAGGTACGTAACTTGCAGAAGTTGATGCTGCGGTCGCGGGTGAACACGCTGGTCAGCGTGCGCCGCGTTACCGAGCTCAACGCTGGCCGCGCGACGGCGGGCATCGACGGTCGGCTTGCGCTGACCTCCGAGGACAAGGCCGGGCTGGTGTGGTGGATCGACCATCATGCCGACGGCTGGTCAGCCCTGCCGGTCAAGCGGGTGTTCATCCCGAAGGCGAACGGCAAGCAGCGCCCACTGGGTATTCCCGTGATCGTGGACCGAGTGCTTCAGGCTCGGGTCCTCAACGCGCTGGAGCCGGAGTGGGAAGCACGGTTCGAGCCGAAGTCGTATGGCTTTCGGCCGGGCCGGGGCTGCCATGACGCGATCGAGGCCATCCACGAGGTCGTGAAGGGCAAGAACCCGAAACGGACCTGGGTCCTCGACGCCGACCTGGCGGCGGCGTTCGACCGCATCAACCATGACCACCTGCTGGCCACGCTCGGTGCTTTTCCCGGACGGGGACGCATCGCCGGGTGGCTACGGGCCGGTGTGGTGGACCGTGGTCGGTTCGCCCCGACCGACGAGGGCACACCTCAAGGCGGGGTGATCAGCCCACTGCTGCTCAACATCGCTCTACACGGGATGGAAAAGGCCGCTGGAGTGCGCTACGAGGGACGCCGCGACGGTCGGATAAAGATCGACAAGCGGTGTCCCGTCGTGGTGGTTCGGTACGCCGACGACCTGGTCGCCTTGTGCGACAGCCGGGAGTGCGCTGAACAGGTCAAGGCGCGGCTGGCCGCGTGGCTGACGCCGCGTGGTCTGGTGTTCAACGAGGACAAGACCCGTATCGTCCACGTTGACGACGGGTTCGATTTCCTCGGGTTCACCATCCGCCGTTACGGCGATCGTGCCCTGACCACACCCAGCAAAGCGGCCGTGAGACGGCTGCGGGAACGGCTACGCCGCTCGATGAGAGCGATGCGCGGCGCCAGCCAACTGGACGTCATTCTCGCGATGAACCCCATCGTGCGAGGGTGGACGGCCTATTACCGCACGGCGGCGTCCAGTGCCACGTTCGGCACGCTGGAACACTACATGTGGCAGCTGACCTACAAGTGGGCCAAACGCCGCCACCAGAACAAGTCGAAGCACTGGGTCACGGCCCGGTACTTCGGCCGGTTCAACCCGGGCAGACAGGACAACTGGGTGTTCGGTGACCGGGAAACCGGCGCTTACCTCCGGAGGTTCTCCTGGACCAAGATCGACCGGCACCAGATTGTCAAGGGCGCGGCCTCACCCGATGACCCCGCCCTCGCCGAATACTGGGCCAACCGACGCGCGAAGGGACCGACCCTGCTCAGTGGGCTCGACCGCTGGCTGCTACGCCGCCAACACGGCCGATGCCCCCGCTGCGGGGACTACCTGCTGCACGCCGATCAGCAGCCAGCCACCCCACGAGAGTGGGAACAATGGCTGCGAGTCATCCGGAAAGCGATGACGAAGGGGAACATCGCACAATCCGGAACCGGCACCCCGGACGATCAACGCCATCTCATCCACGCCGACTGCCTACGACGACAACCCGTCCCCGGCAGCGGCCCAGCACCCCTACCCGCCCCAACGCCCTCGGGGCTTGCTTGAGCCGTGTGCGGTGAAAGTCGCACGCACGGTTCTGAGGGGGCCCCGGCATAGCAATATGCCGGGGCTACCCGACCGAGGCCCCCAGCTGGCGCGCTTCGGCCGTCGCCACCTCGACGGCTTGTCGGGCCTCAGCGGAGCGTTGGACCACAAGCACCACCACCTGCTTGATGTTGTCCAACGCCGACAGCATCGGACCCGGCTGACCACCCTGAAGGACCGTGGCAACGAGTCGTTGGGCGTGACCTATCTGGTCTATTACGCCAACTGCCGCTTGGTGGAGGCCGCCCACGGCATTCTGGACGGATGCAAGCCCGGCAAGCGTCTCCTGCGGTGTGCCGCTGCCAGGAACGGCAGCAGCCAACTTCATGGCCTCACCGGTCGCGCCGGCAAGGCCGTTCAAGCCACCTTGAATAGTGCCGATTGCCTCCCGTACTCGAACCATTCCCGCCGCCAACGCAGCGAAGCCAGAGCCAGCTGCCCGTAGCGCCACCTCCTGCGCCTGTTGGTCGGCTGCGGCTGCGCGCCCCTGCGCGGCCTCGACACCAGCCTTGAGGGAGGCCAGCTCACCAGCAATCTTTTCGACGTGTGACATGCAGGTCCTAAGGCGTGTTTCAGAAGTGGTGGGTTTGATCAAGGTCACGGCGTGGCGGTGATCGACAACTGAAGAGGTCTCCGGTATCTGGTTCTGCGACCA
>NZ_JBSFTE010000046.1:0-29208 GCF_053590565.1 Micromonospora sp. NPDC003197
GGAGCGTAGAGAACTCACATGATCGACAATCCCGTGCCTGTTTGCTACCCCTGAACAGCTACTTGGGCTGCACACGCCCTACTGACGGTCTCTCTTAGTTCGCCTCCTTGAGTCGGCGGCGCAGGTAGACCGCGAGCAGGGCCACGATGATCACGACCATGACGTTGCCAAGCGCCGCCGCATAGCCGTAGTTGCCGTAGCGGAACGCCTCCTCGTACGCGAAGAGCATCGGCAGCATCGTCTTGCCGCCCGGCCCACCAGCGGTGAGCACGTAGACCAGGCCGAACGAATTGAAGTTCCAGATGAAGTCGAGCGAGGTGATCGCGACGATCACCGGGGCCAGCGACGGCAGGGTGACCCGACGGAACCGCTGCCAGGCGGTGGCACCGTCCACGGCCGCCGCCTCGTGCAGCTCGCGCGGCACGCCCTGCAACCCGGCCAGGAGTACGACGGTGGTCTGCGGCATTCCCGCCCAGACCCCGACGATGATCACTGCCGGTAGCGCGGTGCTGAAGTCGCCGAGCCAGTTGGTCCGCAGCCCCTCCGCGCCGATGCGGTAGAAGAACTCGTTGAGCAGACCGGCGTCCGGGTGGTAGACCAGCTTCCACAGGATGCCGACCACCACCGGTGGCATCGCCCACGGCACGACGGCCAGCACCCGGGCCAGGCCCCGGAACCGGATCTGCTGGTTGAGCAGCAGGGCCAGCCCGAGGGCGAGCACGAACTGCAGCACGGTCACGCCGAACGCCCAGATCAGACCGATCTTGAACGAGTTCCAGAACAGCTCGTCGGAGAGCAGTTCCCGGTAGTTGGCCAGACCGGTGAAGTTGACGTCCACGTTGCGGCCGGCCCGGGCGTCGGTGAAGCCGAGGTACATGCCCCGCAGCAGCGGGAAGACCGACAGCACCACGATCGGCACCAGCGACGGCAACAGGAGCAGGTAGACGGTCATCCGGTCGGAACGCGCCCGGTTCGGACGCGGTTTGCGTCCGGCTCCCCGGTCGACGTCCGGCTGCTCGGTCGACGTGGTCACGCTCATGCGGTCACCTCCTGCACCATTGGCAGCTCCGGCACGGTCGGAGTGGTGGGGGCACTGGAGGCCCGAACCACGAGACTGGGCGCGACCTGTTCGCGCCGGGGCGGAAGACTCGGATCGGCGATCCGTTCCAGCAGCAGCTCGGCGGCGCGGCGACCACGGGCGACCGAGCCGAGCGACACGCTGGAGATCTGCGGGAACGCCATCTGGGCCAGCTCGGTGTCGTCCATGCCGACCAGGGCCACGTCCTGCGGCACGGTCTGGTTCGCGCCGTAGAGCGCGTGCAGCGCGCCGACCGCGATCAGGTCGTTGGCACAGAGCAGTGCGTCGGGCTGGACGCGGGCAAGCAGCCGCTCGGTGGCGGCCCGGCCGGCCGCGTACTGGAAGTCGCCCACCTCGATGAGCCGCTCATCGACCTCGATGCCGTGGCGGGCGAGCGCGGCCCGGAAGCCGGCGTCGCGGGCGGTACCGGGCACGGTGTCCAGCGGGCCATTGACGAAGCCGATCTGCCGCCGGCCGGCCTCGACCAGGTGGTCCACGGCGAGCGCCACCCCGCTACGGGAGTCGGTGCGTACGTTGTCGACCGGCGCGTCCTCGGGTAGCTGTCCGACGACGACCACCGGTACCGGGCTGTCGACCAGCGCGTCGAGGTGCGCGTCGGTGACCCGGATCGGCGACACGATCATGCCGTCGACGTAGCGGTGGGCCAGCCGGCGCAGCAGCGCGGTCTCGTTGTCGACCTGCCCGCCGGTGGCGTGCACCAGCAACTGTCGGCCGGATTCGGCGACGACCGCCTCGATGGCGCGCATCATCGCCACGTACACCGGGTTGCCGATGTCCTCGACGGCGAGCGCGACCAGGCCGGTGCGCTGCGATTGCAGGGATCGGGCGATGGCGTTGGGTACGTAGCCGACCTCGGCGGCGGCCTCGCGGACCTTGCGGATGGTCTCCGGGCTGCCGCCGACCCCGTTGAGCACCCGGGAGGCAGAGGCGATGGAGACGCCGGCCCGGGCGGCGACGGTGTGCACCGTCGGGCGAGCGTCACCGCTAGACGGTAAACGTTTACGCACCACGCACCGCACCTCCATCTCGCACTTGTAAACGTTTCCGCGAAGTCTGCGACCGAGACTTCAGACACGTCAAGGGCCTGTTACGAAAACGTTTCCAATCCGCGCGAGGCTGCGCTGAGCTGGGCGAATCCGATCAGCTTCAGTCACCCAACCCAGCAAAACGGAGGAAGACTCAGCCGCCCGGCCAAACGGAGGGGGCGGCGACGACCAACTCTGGGGCATCGTCCGGGCACGCACGAGCGCCTACCTACGCTGGGGCCAGCCCGTCGCCCGAGCGGCCTGACCCCAACACCTCGAACGTTTAGCCGATGGTCAGGGTACGGCCAAGCAGGGAAAGCAGGCGGTCCCAGTGACGCTGCAGTGCGGCGGGGTCGAATGCGTCGGTGTCCGACATGGTGAAGCCGTGGACGGTACCGGGGTAGATCTCGGAGGTGTAGTTGATACCTGCGACATCCAGGGTCCGGTTGAGCTCACCGAGGGCCTCGGGCGTTATATCGGTTTCGGCGTGGCCGAAGTGAGCCTGGGCGGTCAGCTTGGAAAGGAGTTCGGGCCCGCCGGCGCGCACCGGGCTGTGGAATCCGGCGACAGCAGCCACCTGGCCAGGGTGAGCCACGGCTGTGCGTATCGCCAGTAGGCCGCCTATGCAGTAGCCGGTCACCGCGACCGGTCCGGCACCGACCTCGGGCTGGTTGGTGAGGAACCTCAGGTATGCGTCGGCGTCACTCAGCACACGTTCGGTGGTGTGCGCCTCGATCAACGGCATCAGCTTGGCAAAGATTGCGGGCCGAACTTCCTCTCCGATGTGCTCGGGAAGTTCGATCACGGGTGCCGGGCCGTGCCGGTAAAAGAAGTTGGGGACAAGCACGTAGTACCCGTGCCCGGCCAGTTCGCAGGCCAAGTCCCGCAACACGGGCCGGATGCCGAAGCCGTCCGCGTACATCAGCACCCCTGGGTGCCGCCCGGCACCGTCGGGAAACGCGGCAAACGCGTCAGCCCGGCCGGCCGCGGTGGGAATCTGCAACATCTTGGTGAGCATCAATCCTCCTGTCGTGGTCGAAATCTCGAATCGATAATCAACACGACGGAGGCGGAGCCCTCGCGGAGGTGCAGAAGCCTCGATGCGGGAGCGGGCCGGCTGCGGCCCGGACCGCCCTCAGGAGAACACCGGGTCACCAATCCGTGAGTGGCGCAATGCCGTCCCGGTAGTCATGACCCAGAATCTACCCCCGATGTCACTCGGCCATCAGCCCAGGCGGCGCGTCATCCAACACCGTGAACGTTCTTGGTCACGGCACTAGCTGGCCGGCCGGACGGAGGGGCTACGCAGGTCGTCCACCTCGACAACCTCCCGACCCAGCGGCCAGAACGCCGCCGGCACCAGCTTGAAGTTGGCGATGCCGAACGGAATGCCAACGATGGTCACGCAGAGCCCAATGCCGGCCACGATGTGCATCAGCGCCAGCCACCAGCCGGCGAGTACGACCCAGAGCACATTGGCCAGACCGGAGGCCAGACCGGCGCTGGGCTTCGGGACCAGGGTCCGACCGAACGGCCACAGCGAGTAGTAGGCCAGTCGCAACGCCGCCACCCCGAACGGAATCGTCACCACCAGCGCGAAACAGATCAGCGCCGCGATGCCGTACCCGATCGCCAGCGCAATACCACTACCGAAAATCAACCAGAGCAGGTTGAGGATGAATCGCACCATGCCTCCCATGGTGCGCCACTCGATCAAGTTCCGATCATGCGACGGTCAAGCGACGGTCAACCGGCGTTCTCGAAGAGGGCGTCGATCTCGGCCCGCTGCGGCAGCGATACCGACGCACCGAGCCGTCGGGCGCAGGCCGCCCCGGCCGCACTCGCCCACCGCAACGCCTCGACCAGGTCCCGTCCCTCGCCCCAGGCCACGGCCAACGCGGCGGTGAACGCGTCCCCCGCACCGGTCGAGTCGACCACGTCGACCTTGAACGCCCGGATGTGTGCCGTACCGCCGTCGCGCTCGCCGTACCACGCGCCCTCCGCGCCGAGCGTCAACACCGCCCGAGGCACCAGCGACAGCAGCGCGGCTGCGTCCTCCCGGCCCCGACCGGTGAGCGCCCGCGCCTCCACCTCGTTGACCACCAGCAGATCCACGGCGTCGAGCAGCTCGGTCGGCAGTTTCCCGGGCGGGGCGGCGTTGAGGATCACCCGGGTCCCGCCAGCCCGGGCGGCCAGCGCCGCCTGGGTCACCGTCTCGACCGGCACCTCCAGCTGCGCGACCAGGACATCCGCCGCCCGTACGACGGACAGCTCGGACTCGGTCAGCGTGGTGAACGCGGTGTTGGCCCCCGGCGTCACCACCACCGAATGCTCGCCGGTCGCCCCGACCGTGACCAGTGCGACGCCCGACGCGCCGTAGACCACCCGGACCAGGGAGGTGTCCACGTCAGCGGCGGCAATCCGGGCCTTGAGCGTCACGCCGAACGAGTCCGAGCCGATCGCACCGAGGAACGTCGCGGCCCCACCGGCCCGGGCCGCCGCGATCGCCTGGTTGGCACCCTTGCCGCCGGCCACCGTCAGGAAGTCGGTGCCAACCACCGTCTCCCCCGGTCCGGGCACCTTCGGCGCCATCGCCACCAGGTCCATGTTGGCGCCGCCCACGACGACCACCCGCGGCCGGTCCACGTGCACCTCCCAGCGCTGTTAGGAAGGGCCCCTTCCTATACAAAAAGCGATAGGAAGGGGCCCTTCCTAACAGCAAAGCGATCAGGCGGCGCGGGCGGCGAACCGGTCACCGGACCGCTCGACGGTCAACGGCAGGCCGAACGTCTTGGACAGGTATTCGCTGGTAACCGTCTGCCCGATCAGTCCCTGCGCCACGATTCCCCCCTCGCGCAGCAGCAGCGCGTGGGTGAAGCCGGGCGGGATCTCCTCCACGTGATGGGTGACCATCACCATCGCCGGCGCGTCCGGGTCGTACGCCAGATCGGCCAGCCGGGCGACCAGGTCCTCCCGCCCACCGAGGTCGAGCCCGGCGGTCGGCTCGTCCAGCAGCAGCAACTCCGGGTCGGTCATCAGCGCCCGCGCGATCTGCGTCCGCTTGCGCTCCCCCTCCGACAGGGTGCCGTACGCCCGGTCGGCCAGCGCCGCGATGCCAAGCTGGTCGAGCAGGCCCTGCGCACGGGCCTCGTCGCTGACGTCGTAGCTTTCCCGCCACCGTCCGACCACTGACCACGCCGCCGTCACCACCACGTCCCGCACCCGCTCCTCGGCCGGGATCCGCTCGGCGAGTGCCGCCGTGGACAGCCCGATCCGGGTACGCAGTTCGTTGACGTCGGTACGGCCGATCCGCTCACCGAGCACGTGTGCGGTGCCGGTGCTCGGGTGCAGCCGTCCGGCGGCCAGGTTGAGCAGGGTCGTCTTGCCGGCACCGTTCGGGCCGAGCACCACCCAGCGTTCGTCCAGCTCGACCCGCCAGGTCACGTCCCGTAGCAGGTGCGCGCCGGAGCGCAGCACTCCCACCCCATCGAGGTTGATCACCAGGTCGTCGTTGTCGGGCGTCGGATCTGTAGGCACCCGACCATCCAACCACGCAGCCCATCGCGGCCCCCCGGGGTGTGTCGCGCCCCCGTAGGGTGGGGCGACGTGTCGTTGGTCACTCGACAGGAAGGCCGACATGGACAAGTGCTCACGGGTGGTGCCATGACCGCAGTCATCGAGATCGAAGGGCTGCGCAAGACCTTCCGTACCCGCCGCGGCCGGCACACCGCACTGGACGGTTTCGACCTGCTCGTCGAGGCCGGCCAGGTGCACGGTTTCCTCGGACCGAACGGCTCCGGTAAGACCACCACTCTGCGTACGCTGCTCGGCCTGGTGCAGGCCGACGGTGGGCGGATGGCCGTGCTCGGCGCACCGGCCCCGGACCACCTGCCCTCGGTGATCGGCCGGGTGGGGGCCATCGTGGAGAGTCCCCAGTTCTTCGGCAACTTCACCGGCCGGCGGACCCTCCGACTGCTCGCCACCGCCGGCGGGCTGCCCCCGGCCCGGGTGGAGGAGGTGTTGGAACAGGTCGGCCTGCGCGACCGGGGCGAGGAACGGGTCAAGGCGTACTCGTTGGGCATGAAGCAGCGGCTGGCGGTGGCCTCCGCGCTGCTCAAGCGACCGGATCTGCTGATCCTCGACGAGCCGGCCAACGGGCTGGACCCGGCCGGTATCCGGGAGATGCGGGACATGATGCGGGCTCTCGCCGCCGACGGGGTGACCGTGCTGGTCTCCAGCCACATCCTGGCCGAGATCGAGCAGGTCTGCGACCACGTGACGATCATTTCGCGGGGTCGGCGGGTGGTCGCCGGGCCGGTCGACGAGGTCCTTGACGGCTTCGACCAGGGCGAATTCCGGGTACGCGTCGACGAACCGGAACGGGCGGCCGAACTCCTCCAGGCCGCCGGCCTGTTGGTCACCCCACACGCCGATCACCTGGTCGTCGGCGGCGTCACCGAGCCGACCGACGTCAGCCGGATCCTGGGCGAACAGCAGTTGTGGGTCCAGGAGCTGATCCCGCTCGTACCCGACCTGGAAAGCGTCTTCCTCCAGCTCACCGGCACCGAGCCGCGCCCGGAGATACCGCGTCAGGTCGACGACTCGGTGCTGCCCGACCCCGGCCGGCCGCCCGGCCAGATCGACCTGGGCACGACGACCGACCGAGTCGACGCGGGCACGACGACCGACCAGGCCAACCTGGACGCGACGACCGACGAGCGAGAGGTGTCCGCGTGAACCTGGTACGGGCCGAGTTCGGCCGCCTCTACGCGCGCCGTTTCGTACGCCTCATGCTGGTGCTGCTGATCGCCGCGTTCGGCGTCACCATCGCCACCACCCTGGTCAGCACCCACCAGCCCACCGCCCGCGAGTTGGCCCAGGCCGAGGTGCTGGCCGAGCAGCAACGGCAGGCCAACGAGCGGATATTCGCGGACTGCCAGGCCGCCAAGATCGGGACGGCGGACAGCGAGTTCCCACCGGAGTTCCTGGCCAAGTGTGACCTGAAGCAGCCGGCGGAAGTACACGAGACCGACTACCTCTACGGTGTCTTCGTCTTCGAACGGGAGATCCGCCCGTTGACGTACTTCCTCATCACCTTCCTGGTGCTGTTCGGATTCCTGGTCGGCGCCTCGTACATCGGGGCCGACCTGAACTCCGGCGGGATGACCAACCTGCTGCTGTGGCGCCCACAGCGGATGATCGTCCTGGGCACCAAGCTGGGTACGCTGCTCGCCGCCGTCCTCGCTGTCGCGCTGGTCTCCGCCGTGGTCTACCTCAGCGCGTTCTGGGTGATCGCTCAGGTCAGCGGCTTCCCTGGCGAGTTGGACGGGGAGTTCTGGCGGTGGCTGGGCCTCACCGCCGTCCGGGGCGTGACGCTGATCCTCCTGGTCACCGCGTTGAGTTTCGGGCTGGCCGTACTGGGCCGACACACCGCTGCCGCGCTCGGGGTGGTCGCCGGCTACGCGGTGGTGTGGGAGTTGGGTGCCCGGATCGTGATGGAGATCGTCAACGCGTTCCGCCCGGACCAGTGGATGCTCTCCACCTACGTCGGGGCCTGGATGTCCGGCAAGATCGACCTGTGGGACAGCACGACCTGTACGGGGTTCAGCGTTTGCGATGGCCGGTACACCATCACCTGGGTGCCGGCGCTGATCGTCCTGCTCGTCCTCGTGGGTGGCTGTGTCGGTGCCGCCTTCGCCAGCTTCCGCCAACGCGACCTCGCCTGATTCGCTTTGCGGTTAGGAAGGGCCCCTTCTTATCGGATTTTGCCTAGGAAGGGGCCCTTCCTAACACCTCTAACACCTAGACCCGAGTGACCCGGATCGCGTCGGCGATCACGTAGCCGGTACCGGTGGTCCACCGGCTGACGCCCACCTTGTTGGCGTCACCGGCGGCGAGGGTGAAGGTGCCCAGCGACCGCCACTGGCCGCCGTTGGCCCGCTGGTTGACGTTGACGGTCTGGTTGCCGGAGGTGGTGGCCACGATGTACGGGGTGCTGTCGTTGTAGCCGGCGTCGGCCGGGTACCAGACGTCCACCCGGTAGGTGCCGGTCTCCGGGATGTTCACCTTGTACCAGGCAGCGTCGCTGGAGAGGACCGGGTCGGCGAACCGGTAGTCGGTGCCCTGCCGCTGCGACGAGAACGTCGAGGTGCCCCAGTTGCCGCTGGCGGTGAACCGGCCCGACGTGGTGTTGTCCACTGTGGTCGACCATCCGCCGCCGGACGAGCCGGTGACCAGCTGCATGTAGTACGTCCAGTTCCAGTTCGGCCCGGGATCGGTGTGCGTGGCACCGGGGACCTGGTTGTGGCCGATGATGTTCGACCGGGTCTTCGGGATGCCGTACTTGTCGCAGAGGAACTTGGTCAGCGTCGCCGAGGAGCGGTACATCGCGTCGGTGTACCAGGACGCGTTGTCGACGTACCCCTCGTGCTCGATGCCGATCGACTGGGTGTTGTAGGTCCAGTTGCCGGCGTGCCAGGCGATGTCCTTGTCCCGCACCATCTGCGTGACGGCACCGTCGGAGGAGCGGAGCAGGTAGTGCGCGCTGGTGCCGGCGGCCGGGTTCTGGAACCAGCTGATCGAGCCGGAGTAGCTGCCCTGCATGGTGTGGATGACGATGTAGTTGATCGGGTACGACGACTCACGGCTGGACGTGGTGTAGTTGCCGGAGTAGGCGGGCACCCAGGCGGCCGGGCCGTAGTCGGTGCTGAGAGTGCCGACGTCACCGGCCGCGCCCAGCGGGGCCACCGAGGCCAGTTCGCCGCGCTCCGGGGCGACCTGACGACCGGCGATCCCGAACGGGCCAGCCGTGGTCCGCGCGGTGAAACCGGTGGCGAGCAGGTCGTAGACGGCGTCGGCGTAGAGCCGGGCGGTGGCCGGCTGGGACGAGCCGCCGTACTTGGCCACCATCGGGTACCACAGGTTGACGTCGCCGCGCTGGGCCTTGGTCAGTCCGGCCGTGTCCGCGTACGACCGCAGCACCGCCGCCGCGCCGGTGATGTTGGCGGCGTTCTGGCTGCGTAGGGCACTGGTGGGCAGGCCGGTGAGGCGGGCCGCCTCGTCGAGGGTGCGCAGCTTGGGGTTGCTGGCCAGGTGCATCATGCCGTAGCCGTTGGAGGCGCTCGGCTCGCCCGCGTGCCCGTCGAGGCGGGTTTCCGCGTAGCCGAGGGCGGCGAGCAGGTCACGCGGTACGTCGTACCGCTTCGCCGCCGAGCCGAAGGCGGCGGCCAGGGCGGCGCCTGGCCCGGTGTCCGTGGGCGCTGCCTGTCCGGCAAGCGCGGGCTGGCCGGACAGGCCGATCATGGTCACGATCAGGGAGCCGCCGAGCAGTTGGCTCGCGCGACGCCGGGAAATCCGTACAGTCACCGTCACTCCTCCCCGAGTGATGTGGACGTCCTGGGTGGTGGGACGCAAGGTGGCCGTACGCTATAGCCTCAAACCCGTCTATGTCGAGAGCTTGCAAAAGCTTTAACCTTGGCGAAGAATTCCTTCACATGCCCGCCCGGCCAGCCGACCGTGGACTCACCATGTCAGCCGACGGTGGAGCCGAACACCTCGTCTCGGACAGCGTCCAACGCGGTCTGCAACGCGCCCCGCAGGATCGGCTCCTCGGTCAGCCGGGTCACCACCACCCGGGGTGTCACCAGCGTGATCGCGGCCACCTCGTGCTGCACCCGCTCGGCCAGAGCGTCGCCACCGGCCTGCCCGACCTCGCCAGCCAGCACCACCAATGGCGGATCGAGCACGACACAGGTGCTCGCCACCCCGAGTGCGAGTCGGCGGGCCAACTCGTCGAGGACCGGTTCGCCGGCCGTACCGGCCGCGATGGCGGCCCGCACCGCGTCGGCGGCGGTAGCCCCCTTGAAACCGCCCTCCCGGGCCACCGCACGTACCGCGTCGGCCCCGGCGAGCTGCCCGAACGCCGGCTTGGCCCGCCGGGCGGCATCCCGCGGAATGGGCACGCCGGGCACCGGCAGGTAACCGATCTCGCCAGCGGCACCGCTGCTGCCATGATGCAGCCGCCCGTTCAGCATGATGGCCAGACCGACCCCAACCCCCACCCAGACCAGTACGAAGTCGTCGACCCCCTGGGCAGCACCGGAGTGCGCCTCGGCGACTGCGGCCAGGTTGACGTCGTTCGCGAAGACCACCGGGGTGTGCAGGTCCTCGCGCAGTGCGGCGAGCAGACCGCGATGCCAGCGGGGCAGGTTGAACGCGAAGGTGATGTCGCCGGTGGCCGGGTCGACCAGGCCGGGAGTGCCCAGCACCACCCGTCGTACGCTCTCCAGTGGAGCTTTCGCGTCGCGCGCCGCCTGCACCACCGCGTTGTGCACGACCCCGACCGGATCATCGGTGTCCCTGGTGGACTGTTCGACCCGTCCGATCACCGCGCCGGTGATGTCCGCGCAGACGGCGACCACCCGGTCCGGTCCGACGTCCACCCCCACCACGTGCGCGCTGGCCGGCCGAACCGCGTACAGCTGGGCATTGGGCCCCCGGCCACCGGCCTGCTCCCCGACCCGGGTCACCAACCCGCGCTGCTCCAGCCGTTCGACCAGCTGGGAGGCGGTCACCTTGGACAGGCCGGTCAGCTCGCCGAGCTGCGACCGGGTGAGCGGACCTCGGGCGAGCAGCAACTCCAGTGCGGCCCGGTCGTTCAGCGCACGTAGCAGGCGCGGGGTGCCGGGCAGGCGGGTAGAAGCCATGGGCATCCTCTAAGCTTTAGAAAGGTTTACTAACTGTTCTGCCAGCTTTACGACAAGTAGCCCGTAGCGTAATGGCCGCCCCTGAGAGTGACGATCAGACAACCCGGTGGCATATCAGCCGCAACCCAGCCTGACTCAGCCGTACGACCTGGGCCGGCTCGGCCACAGTTTGACCCCCTGCGGTGCGACACTCATCCGCACAGGGATCGAAGAGGGAGACACGTGGGAACCGATTCCGGACTTCGCCGACTGGCGCTGGGCACGCTGCTCGCTGCCTTCCCCGGCAGCACGCCCCCCGGGTGGGCGCTCGACCTGGTCGCCGAAGGGCTCGCCGGACACACCCTGTTCGGCTTCAACATCGAACATCCGGACCAGGTCGCGGCGACCACCACCGCGCTGCGGGCCGCCCGTGCCGACGTACTCGTCGCCATCGACGAGGAGGGTGGCGACGTCACCCGACTCGCGCATGCCACCGGCAGCCCCTATCCGGGCAACGCCGCGCTCGGCGCGGTCGCCGACATCGGACTGACCCAGCGGGTCTACCACGCCATCGGCAGTGAACTCGCCGCCCTCGGCATCAACGTCGACCTGGCCCCGACGGTGGACGTCAACTCCGCCGACGACAACCCAGTCATCGGCACCCGATCCTTCGGGGCCGACCCGGTACGCGTCGCCGCCCACTCCGCCGCCGCCATCGCCGGCCTCCAGTCCGCCGGGGTGGCCGCCTGCGCCAAGCACTTTCCCGGCCACGGTGCCACAGTCACCGACTCGCACTACGAGCTGCCCACTGTGGACGTACCGCTGGACGTGCTACGCGGTCGCGACCTGCCGCCCTTCGCGGCCGCCATCGCGGCCGGCACCCGGGCCATCATGACCGCGCACATCCGGGTGCCGGTGCTGACCGGCAGCGACCCGGCCACCTTCAGCCGAGCCGCCCTCACCGACCTGCTGCGCGGCGAGTACGGCTTCACCGGCACCATCATCACCGACGCGTTGGAGATGAAGGGGGCATCGACCATCGCCGGTGGCCCCGGAGCGGCCGCCGTCCGCGCCCTGGCCGCCGGGGCCGACCTGCTCTGTATCGGCGCCCAGGTGGACGCCGACCTGGTTGAACAGGTGGTCGCCGAGATCGTCACCGCCATCGGCGACGGGCGGCTCGACCGGGCCCGGGTCGAAGACGCCGCCGAGCGCACCGCCGCACTCGCCGCCTGGACCCGGACCGCAACGCCCGTCCACGAGGCGCCGGCTGATCTCGGGTACGCCGCAGCGCGGCGCGCGGTACGCGTGGAGGGCGTGCTCGCCGGCCTCGACAAGCCGCTGGTCGTACAGCTGTTGTCCGCGTCCACCATCGCCGAGGGGCGGGTGCCGTGGGGCCTCGGGCCGCACCTCGACGGCGGCGAGCAACTTCCGGTGGTGGCCACCGAGACCGAGCCGGCCGCCCTGCGCGAGCTGGCCGGCGAGCGGCCGATCGTACTGGTCGGGCGGCACCTGCACCGGCTCACCGGTGCGGTCGAACTGGTCGAGGCGCTGGCCGCCGCGCATCCGGTGACCGTGGTGGAGATGGGCTGGCCGTCGAGCTGGCGACCGGCCGGAGCGCGTGCCTTCGTCACCACGTACGGTGCCAGCCACGCCAACGGCCGGGCCGCAGCCGAAGCTCTCGGCCTCACGACTGTGCGGTAGAGCTGGTTTCCCACTGGGGTTTCCCCGTTAACGTGGAAACTTTTTCGGCCCAGAACCCGGAAAAGTTTCCGCCCGGCACCCGAGCCGGCTACCGGCGCAGACCTGGGTAGAAGAGACCGTCGTCGACCTGACCCAGTCGGCCCGGCAGCTCGACGATGCGTTGGGCTGGCTGGCCCGGGCCTGTGGCCGACGGTTGCCACTCGCTGCTCGAACTGCGCTACCTGCGCGACGTCGAACGCCGACACGGGCTGCCATCCGGGCAGCGCCAGTCCATCCGGCTACGCCGGGGCGGTCGCTGGTACGACGACATCCGATACGACGATTTCAGCATCCTGGTCGAGCTGGACGGCCGGGCGGCGCACCCAGAGGAGTCCCGGGCCCGTGACCGGCGACGGGACAACTCGGCGACGGCCGAGGGATTGAGTGTGCTGCGCTACGGCATGGCCGACGTGACCGAGCGGCCCTGTGCCACCGCCGCCCAGGTCGCGGGGACGTTACGCCGCAACGGCTGGACCGGCCGTCCGACCCGCTGTGGCCCGGCCTGCCCGGTCAACCGCCACATCGACTAACCGGTACGGACATGCTGCTCGGGTAGCCAGCGGAGCCAAGATCAATGCCAACCGAACGGGTAAAACGCGCCAGGGCATCTTGAAAGGGCCGATCCGAATACGTAGCGTTACCGACAGACAGCCGGCTGTCGTCGTCGCCGACCCACGCTGCCTGGTCTACGCCGCTCGTGACCACGAACGGATCCGGCAGGCCGGTCGGCGCTCATGGGCCGGTCGGCACTCATGGGCCGGGCACCGGTCACGAAGACCACGACCTGGGGACGGATGCGGACCGTGGGCCCCGGCGTGGGTCCACGGTCCGCGACCGGCTCAGGAAGGATCGGGGACGGTCACGGCGTACGCCCACCAGCCCTGATCAGCGAAACCGGCTGCCTCGGCGACCCGCGCCGAGCCGATGTTCCCCGGTTCGTGCAGGTACGTCGGCACCGCCCCCTCGGCGAGCACCCGTCGCGCCGCCTGCGCCACCAACCGCCGGGCCAGGCCCTGGCCTCGCGCCGCCGGTTCGGTGCCGACGGACAGTTCGTGCCCGTACCGGTCGTGCCGTTTGATCCCTACCCCGGCGAGGTAGCGACCGGAATCGTCCCGGACCACCAGTACCTCTTCGCCGAACGGGCGCAGCCAATCCGGCACCACCGGATCGTCAGCCTTGATCCACTCGCCCGCCGCTGGCAGATCGGCCGGGCTGGTCGTGTAGCGGAACACCGCCCGGTAGCTGTGCCAGCCCTCCCGGCCGACCGCCGCCGGCAACTCGGCCAGCAGTTTCGACGGGGACAGATGCCGCAACTCCCGGGCGGCCGTGACCCGGTCCGGCGGCACGGAGAGCACCATGCCGTCGGGTCCGTCGATGCCGATGGCCGGGTGGATCCGGCCGTCCCAGCCCGGTGCGGTACGCCGGGGCGAGCCCACCACGTGCAGCGGCTGCCGGGCCGGCCACTGCCCCAGCCAGGTCACCAGGTGGCGGTAGAGCCGCCGATCGAGCATCCGTCCGCTCCTCGCGAGGGTTCACACCCGCGCGGACGCAGGCCGTTGACCGGGGCAGCCGCCTCGGAGGAGACGGTCGCCGTACTCGCGATCATAGGGCTGAGCTGCCCGTAGCCCGGCCAACGACAGCCGAGTCGTCGCTGCCGCCCGATGGGAAGAGCACAGCTACCTGACGGGAAACGCCAGCCGCCCGAAACATATCGATAGTTGTCGACTCTGAAGGAATCGCGCGTCTAGTATCTGCGTCGGGAGCCGGTATGGACCGCATCGGGATGCGGCCATCCAGCATCTGCCGAGGGCACTCCGCCGAAACCATTCCGGAGGACGGCAGGATTCGTCCGCGCAGGTCACGACCTGTCCAGCCTGCGCATCAGCAGGAGGAACGAAGGCTCATGAGGCTACCCAAGACACTGTACGCAGTGTGGCTCGCGCTGGCCTGCGCCATCGCGGCGACGATCGTGGCGGTGGCATCGCCGGCTCGGGCCGCCACCCTGACCGAGGTCACCAACTTCGGCACCAACCCTGGCAACCTACGCATGTACCTGTACGTCCCGGACAATGTCTCGCCCCGACCGGCGCTGCTGGTGGCGGTGCACTACTGCACCGGCAGCGGCCCGACGTTCTACACCAATACGGAGTTCGCCCGCCTGGCGGACCGGTACGGCTTCATCGTGATCTACCCGTCGGTGACCGCGAGCGACGGCTGTTTCGACGTCGCCTCGACCGCCACCCTCACCCACAACGGAGGCGGAGACTCGCTGAGCATCGTCTCGATGGTCAGGTACGTGCAGCAGCAGTACAACACCGACCCTGAGCGCACGTACGCCACCGGTGTCTCCTCCGGCGCGATGATGACCAACGTGCTGCTCGGGGCGTACCCGGATGTGTTCCGGGCCGGATCGGCGTTCGCCGGGGTGCCGTTCGCCTGCTTCGCCGGCTCGACCAAGTGGAACAGCGCCTGCGCGCAGGGACAGCTGACAAAGACCGCCCAGCAGTGGGGTGACCTGGTGCGAAACGCCTATCCCGGCTACGCCGGCCCGCGGCCCAGGATGCAACTCTGGCACGGCACCAACGACGAGATCCTGTCGTACGTCAACTTCGGCGAGGCAATCAAGCAGTGGACCAACGTCCACGGGTTGGGCCAGACCCCGACCTCGACGGATTATCCGCAGCCGAGCTGGACCCGTACCCGGTATGCCAGTGGCGCCGGCCAGGTGCTGGTCGAGGCGGTGAGCATGGCCAACACTCCGCACAACCTGCCGGTGCAGGCGGCCTCGGCGATCACGTTCTTCGGTCTCGACACCGCCGGCCCGTCGCCATCGCCGTCCTCACCAACCCCCTCGTCGCCTGCGCCGACCACGCCCCCACCCGCACCGGGCGGCTGTACGGCGACGTTCACCGTCACCAGTTCCTGGTCGGGCGGGTACGTGGCGGCCGTTCGGGTCACCGCCGGCACCGGTGGCGTCAACGGTTGGCAGGTCACGCTGCCACTGCCGGCCGGCAACAGCGTCGTCAACTCCTGGAACGGGCAGTTCAGCGCCACCGGCGGCACGATCCAGGTGACGAACATGAGCTACAACGGTCGGCTGGTGGCGGGCGGGTCCACCGAGTTCGGCTTCCAGGCCAACGGATCGGCACCCTCCCCGGCGCTGACCTGCACCGCCTCATGACGTACCGCTGAGCCGCGCCGCGTCATGACGTACCGCTGAATCGCGCAGAGCTGCCAGCATGCCGTACGGGGCGACGACCGGGTTCGAGTCGTCGCCCCGTACGGTTTCTGCTGGTAGAGGGGTGTGCTCAGCCGACGCGGCAGGTCAGCGACGGCCAGGACCAGTTCCCGCCGTGCATGATGGTGAAGCCGAAGGTGTTGCCGTTGCCGTTCGGCCGCATCGTCATCACGTTGCCGCTGCTGTCCCAGCTCGGGCTGCCGTTCCAGGTGGCGATGACCTTCTGGGGCGGGGTGACGGTCACCGTGACGATCCAGTTGTTGGTGCCGGTCACGGTCACACTGCCGTTGAACCGGTCACTCCACTTCTGCCCCTCGGTATAGGTGGTGGAGCAGTTGCCGCCGCCCGGTGGCGGGGTGGTCGGACTGGTCGAAGTGGGCACCGGTGTGCCGGTGCCGCCGAGCGCGGCCAGTACGGCGTCGTAGGCCGGCTTCTTGTTGTAGTTGCCGTCGAACAGCAGCGGCGTGCCGCTGGAACGCCACGAGTACTTGTCGGTGACGCCCCAGACGGTGATGCCGGTGCAGCGGGACACCGCCAGGCAGGCGTTGACGACGGTACGGTAGCTGTTGGCCTGGCTGGTGCCGGAGCCTTCGATGTCCAGTTCGGTGATCTGCACGTCCACGCCGAGCGCGGCGAAGCTGGAAATCGTCGTCTGGTAGTTGCCCGGCACCGGGGACTGGGCGTTGAAGTGTGACTGGAGACCCACGCAGTCGATCGGCACGCCCCGGCTACGGAAGTCGCGCACCAGGTTGTAGACGGCTTGGGTCTTGGCGTGGCTCCAGTCGTCGATGTTGTAGTCGTTGTAGCAGAGCTTGGCACCGGGGTCGACCGATCGGGCGGTGCGGAACGCCTCCTCGATGTAGCCGTTGCCCAGCCACTGCTGGAAGACGGAGTTGCGGCGGGCACCGCTGCTCCCGTCCTCGAATGCCTCGTTCACCACGTCCCAGGAATGGATTCTGCCGCGGAACTGGGTCATCACCTGGGTGATGTGGTTGTTCATCACCGAGCGCACCTCGGTCGCCGAGGACAGGCTGCTCACCCAGCCGGGCAGTTGGGAGTGCCAGACCAGGGTGTGCCCGCGTACGCTCATGCCCCGACTGGTGGCGTGGTCGACGATCTGGTTGGCCGAGCCGTAGGTGAAGTTGCCGCGGGATGGCTCGACGGCATCCCACTTCATCTCGTTCTCCGGGGTCACCGAGTTGAACTCGCGGTTGAGCACGGTGGCGTACGCTGCCTCGCCGAGCCGGTTGGCGGCGACGGCGGTACCGAAGTAGCGGCCCTTTTCGGCCGCCGCCGCACCCAGGGTGGTGGCGGCACTGGCCTGGCGCGCCACGGTGAGCCCGACGCCTACCGCGAGCACGGCGACGGCACCGATCGTGATGGCGGCTCGTATCGGCCTCCGCTGGTGCAGGAAAGTACCTGGCGCAATTCTGGTGGTCACTGCTGCTGCTCCTCTCGCGGGAACAGGAAAAGGACGAGAATGCGGAATCAGCGAGCGACATCGACGCCTCGGGCCTCGCCTCCAGGTGCGGGGCGGCTGTCGCAATGGGCCGAATACGCCGTGGAGGCGATGGCGACCGGCCCGATCTGGAGCAACTCCATTCGCTTACATCGATTCTTTGGCAGCCTGATTCACCGGGTCAACGACTTTCGGAAACTATCGGAATACGAAAAGCGGCGGAACCGATCACGACAGGGCCGGCTCAATGTTCGAGATAGGTGGCGTGGTCGAAGTCGGCATAAACCCCGTCGTTGCCGAGATCCTGCACCCACAGACCCAGGAACGCCCCGGTGAAACCCCAGGCGGCGGGCTCGCCGTCGATGATCAGGGCGGCGTGTTCGTCGGACAGGATGGTGGCGTCCAACTCGACGGGTAGCTGCTGCCACCCGGCACCGAGGTCGTAGCTGAACCGCACCACCGGTCCGTCGAAGGCCGCGCGCAGACCAACCCGGCTGACTCCGCCATTCGAGCCGGTCGCGCCGTTCGAGCCATTCGAGCCGTTCCCGCCGACGTCGACCGTCAAATCCGGGTACGGCGTCCGCCGGCCACTGTCGGAGCTGAGCAGCTCCAGTACGGTCCGGCCGTCGTCGGCCCGGGTCAGATAGAGGTAGTGCCAGTTCAGCGTGTTGTAGTAGGCGGTGATCCCGGCCAGGTGCCGATGGTCACCGGGCTCGAACTCGACGACGGTGGAGAGTTCACAGCGGGCCGCCCCTACCCGACGGGCGACGAGGCTGGGCCACTGCTTGCCAACCGGCGACTGGCCGCCGTGGATGCGCAGGTGCGAGGGGCGGGTACGCAGGTCGATCCAGTCGGCGGTGGCGGGCCGCCGCAACGTTGACCACCAGGTCGCCAGATGCGGTGTGTCGAAGTGGTCGATGGCCGGCTCGGCGGGCCACGGGTGGGCCGGTAGTCCGGGGGCGGGAACCTCGTCGGCGGGTACCCCGTCGGCGATTCGGGGCCAGTCGCCGGGGGCCCAGTCGACCTGCTGGATGGCGGTTTCCCGGCCCAGGATGCAGTTGCCGTACGGCGTACCGGGACGGGCGGCAAGGTGCGCCAGGTACCACTGGCCGCGCTGGGTACGTACCAGACTTCCGTGGCCGGCTTTCTGTAGTCGCAGGTCGGGACGGCCGGCGGAGGTCAGCAGCGGCCCGGCCGGATCCACCTCGTACGGACCCAGCAGGTTTCGGGACCGGGCGACGGTTACCTGGTGGGCCCAGCTCGTACCGCCTTCGGCGGTGACCAGCCAGTACCACCCGTCGTGGTGATACAGATGCGGGGCTTCGGTGAGACCGACGGCGGTGCCGGCGAAGATGACCTGCGCCTTGCCGACCAGGCTGCCCTCGACCGGGTCGTACCGTTGGATCTCGATGCCGGCAAAGCGATCCCGGCCCGGCCGCCAGTCGGCGCTCATGCTGAGCAGCCAGGTCGTGCCGTCCGAGTCGTGAAAGAGCGAGGCGTCGAACCCGTGCGCGTGCAGCCGCACCGGGTCCGACCAGGGGCCGGTGATGTCGCGGGCGGTGGTGAGGAAGTTCTGCGGATCCCAGTAGCCGCTGGCAAAGCTGGCGACGTCGCTGTAGACAAGGTAGAACAGCCCATCGTGGTACGACAGGTCGGGCGCCCACACTCCGTTCGAGTCCCCGCAGCCGCGCAGGTCGAGCAGGCGACGCTCGGTGATGATCCCGCCCAGGGCACGCCAGTGCACCAGGTCACGGGAGTGGTGTAGCCGTACACCGGGATACCACTCGAAGGTCGAGGTGGCCAGGTAGTAGTCGTCACCGACCCGCAGTATCGAGGGGTCCGGGTGGAACCCGGACAGTACGGGGTTGCGGATCGACCGGGCAGTGGTGGTGACGTCTTCGGCGATCTCGGTCGACATGTGCGGCTCCTTGGGTGGGTCCCGGCTTCCAGCCAGTTTCCGGAAGATCTCACCGGAAGTTCTCGGAATTCCGTCCCACCGTAACGGATCATATCGAGAGTCAACAGTGTCTTGACCGTCAATATGAGCACGTCGTAACGTGCACGCCAACAGACCGCACCTACCGTCACGCTTCCGAAAGTTTCGGTGTCACAGTGTTCCACACCTCCCGCCGACTGGTTCGGCATCCGAGTACGACATAAGTCCTCGAAGGGATGGCACATGACAGCGCACCTCTCCCGCAGGTCACTGCTGAGCCTGGCCGGTGCGAGCGCCGGGGCGCTCCTGCTGGCCGCCTGTGGCCGCGACGGCTCCACATCGGACGGTAAGCAGAGCATCAACTGGTGGCACATCCAGAACACCGAGCCGATGCTGCCGGTGTGGGCGGCGATGGCCAAGGAGTACGAAACCGCACACAGCAATGTGAAAGTCGAGATCCAGCCGCTGGAGAACGAGGCGTTCAAGGCCAAGCTCACCACCGCGACGCAGGCCGGATCCCCACCAGACCTGTTCCAGTCCTGGGGCGGTGGTGTGCTCCGGCAACAGGTCGACGCCGGCCTGGTCAAGGACCTCACCGCCGAGGTGCAGCCCTGGATCGGCACGCTGCTGCCGGCATCGGTCCAGCCATTCACCATCGACGGCAAGATCTACGGCATTCCGTTCGACGTCGGCATGGTCGGCTTCTGGTACAACACCGAACTGTTCGGCAAGGCGGGTGTCACCGCCCCGCCGACAACCTGGGCCGAACTACTCACCGCCGTCAAGCAGATCAAGGCCGCCGGCATCGTCCCGATCGCCCTGGCCGGCAAGGAGAAATGGCCCGGCCACTACTACTGGGCCTATCTGGCCATGCGGATCGGCGGGCTGGGCGCGCTGCAAAAGGCCGCCGAGGATCGCAACTTCGACACCCCCGACTTCGTCGCCGCCGGCCAGCGGCTGAAGGAACTGGTCGACCTCCAGCCGTTCCAGAAGGGTTTCCTAGGCGCGGACTACAGCTCGCCGGATGGGCAGGCCGCGACGATGGGCAACGGCGGCGCGGCCATGGAGCTGATGGGCCAGTGGGCCCCGTCGGTGCAGGCGTCGTCGTCGACGAGCAAGCAGGGACTCGGCGACAAGCTGGGATTCTTCACGTTCCCGACGGTCGACGGTGGCAAGGGCGCGGGCTCCGAGGCGTTCGGCGGCGGCAACGGCTTCGCCGTCGGCCGTAACGCCCCTGCCGCCACCATCGACCTGCTCAAGACGCTGCTGGAGGTAGCCAACCAGCGTAGGGCTGCGGCGACGGGGTTGGTGCTGCCCACGGTGAAGGACGCCGCCGACGCGATCCCCGACAAGAACAACAAGACCGTCGCAACGACCCTGGCCAGCGCCACCGGCTTCCAGCTCTACCTCGACCAGGCATATCCCCCGGCAGTCGGTCAGCAGGTCAACGACAGCGTGGCCGAGCTGATCGCCGGCACCAAGACGCCGGAGCAGATCGTCAAGGACATCACTGCCGTGGCGAAGAGCCAGTAACCATGCCCGCCACCCCGACGGCGGTTCCGGCAGGCTCGCAAGAGCACCGCCGGAACCGCCCGCACCGCCGGAGCCTGCTTCGCCCGGGCCGCCGGGACCGGTTCCGGCTCCGGCCCGGCCGGCGCGGCACCATCGCCGTCTTCCTGACCCCGGCGCTGGTGCTGTTCCTGCTGCTGGTCATCGCCCCGATCCTGGTGGCCGGCTATGCCAGCGTGTTCAAGTGGAACGGGTTCGGGATACCGGACGAATTCATCGGCTTGGACAACTTCGCCCGGGCCTTCGGCGACCCGACCTTCCTCGGCGACCTGTGGCGTGCCGTCGTACTCGTCATGCTGTCCCTGCTGGTCCAGCTCCCGGTGGCGATGGGGTTGGCCATGCTGCTCAACCAGCCGCTGAAGGGGCGCGCGGTCTACCGGCTGCTGTTCTTCGCGCCGTACGTGCTCTCCGAGGTCACCACCGCGGTGCTCTTCACCTTGGTGCTCTCCCCCAACCGGGGCCTGGGCGACACCCTGGCCCGCCTGCTGGGCGCCGAGGCCGGCGCGATCTTCGCCGACCCGGACACCGTACTGATCGCGGTGTTCCTGGTGGTCTCCTGGAAGTACTTCGGCCTGCACATGGTGCTCTACCTGGCCGGACGGCAAGCCATCCCCAATGAGATCACCGAGGCGGCCATCACCGACGGTGCCAGCGCCTGGCAGGTGTTCCGGCACGTCACCCTGCCGCTGCTCGGCCCCACCATCCGGATCAGCATCTTCCTGTCGGTGATCGGCACCATCCAACTGTTCGACATGGTGTGGGTGCTGACCGGCGGCGGGCCGATCCACGCCTCGGAAACCATGGCCGTGACCATGTACCAGTACGGCTTCCGCCGCTTCGAGGTCGGCTACGCCAGCGCCATCTCCATCGTCATGTTCGCCCTGAGTCTCGTCTTCGCCCTGACCTACCAGCGGATCGTCCTGCGCCGCGACACCGAAGGCGCGATCACCACCCGGGGAGTCCAGCGATGACCAGCACAAAAAACCCGACCGTACGGGCGCGGCACGCCGTCCTGCACCTCGTCTCCGTTGTGATCGGGGCGCTCATCGTGGTGCCCGTCGGATTCGGTGTGCTCGGCGGCTTCAAGGACAACGGACAACTCTCCACCAACCCGCTCGGCTGGCCCGAACCGTGGGTGCCCGGCAACTACACCGGCATCCTCACCTCCGACGTGTTCTGGCGCCAGCTGACCAACAGCACACTGATCGCAGTGGCCACCACCGTCGTGGTGGTCGGCGCGGCGGCGATGTCCGCCTTCGTCTTCGCCCGCTTCGCCTTCCGGGGACGGGAGTTCCTGTTCACCCTCTTCGCCATCGGGTTGATGTTCCCGTTCGCGGTCGCCATCCTGCCGCT
The DNA here is from genome assembly GCF_053590565.1 of Micromonospora sp. NPDC003197. Lineage (NCBI taxonomy): Bacteria > Bacillati > Actinomycetota > Actinomycetes > Micromonosporales > Micromonosporaceae > Micromonospora > Micromonospora sp. NPDC003197. Next base: position 22,104 of record NZ_JBSFTE010000046.1, read on the forward strand.
GTTCATCCTGCTACGTGGCATGGGTTTACTGGACAACCCGCTCGGCGTGATCCTGCCCCAGGCCGCGTTCGGCCTACCGGTCACCATCATCATCCTGCGGCAGTTCTTCCGTACGATCCCCGCCGAGATCGAGGAGGCCGCGACCCTGGACGGCTGCGACGCGTTCGGCTTCTTCTGGCGGATCCTGCTGCCGATGGCCCGGCCTGCGCTCGCCACCGTGTCGGTGCTGGCGGTCGTCGCCAGCTGGAACAACTTCATGTTGCCGCTGGTCGTCTTCACCGACCAGAGTTGGTGGACGCTGCCCGTCGGGGTGCAAGCATTCCAGGGCCAGTACGCCGACGACACCGCCCGGGTGTTGGCGTACGTGGTGCTGTCCATGGTTCCCGCGCTCGGCTTCTACGCGCTGGCAGAGCGCCAACTCGTCGGCGGCCTGGCTGGCAGCGTCAAGGGCTGATCAGCAGCCGTACCCTCGACCAATGACGAAAGGGCGACCTGTGGCCTCCGACGACAAACGGAGAGTGACCATTGCGGAGATCGCGCGCCTGGCCGGCGTCTCCGTGCCCACCGTGTCCCGGGTCCTCAACGGCCGCGCCGACGTCTCCGCCCAGACCCGGGAGCGGGTCGAGGAACTACTCAACCGGCACGGATACCGCCGTCGGCCGCCCAGCATGCGACCCAGTTCCGGCCTGATCGACCTGGTCTTCAACGATCTCGACAGCCCCTGGGCGGTGGAGATCATCCGAGGCGTCGAGAACGTCGCGCACGCGGCCGGGGTCGGCACGGTCGTGTCGGCCATCCACCGCCGTACGTCGTCAGCAAGACAGTGGCTGGACAACATGCGCGCCCGCTCCACCGAGGGCGTCATCTTCGTGACCTCAACCCTCGAACCACCGCTACAGACCGAGTTGCACCGGCTGAACATCCCCGTCGTCATCGTCGACCCGGCCGGCGTACCCCCGCAGGAGGCCCCCACCATCGGAGCCACCAACTGGGTCGGCAGTCTGCGCGCCACCGAATACCTGATCGGGCTCGGCCATCGGCGGATCGGATTCATCGGCGGACCGCCGCAGCTCATGTGCAGTCGCGCCCGCCTCGACGGCTACCGTACGGCCCTGGAGTCAGCGAGCATTCCGGTCGACGACAAGCTGATCTGCCCGGGAAACTTCTACCACGAGGCCGGCTTCGCTGGCGGCACCCAACTACTCGCCCTCCCCGAGCCACCCACCGCCATCTTCGCCTCCAGCGACCAGATGGCGCTCGGCGTCTACGAGGCGGTCCGGCAGCACCACCTGCGCGTACCGGACGACATCAGCGTCGTCGGCTTCGACGACCTGCCCGAGGTTCGCTGGTGCTCGCCCCCGCTGACCACGGTCCGCCAGCCGCTCGCCGAGATGGGGCTACTCGCCGCGCGTACGGTGCTCCGGCTGGCCCGAGGCGAGCGGATCGAAAGTCCGCGCGTGGAACTCGCCACCGAGCTGATCGTGCGCGACAGCACCGCACCACCACCCGCCTGAGCACGCCTACCCGATGTTCCCTCGAGTCGAATTCGGCCAGCACCGTGGGGCGCGGGATCGTTTGACCACGCGCCCCATCCGCCGCGCTCGGCGGAGGCCGCGTTATCGACGGATCTCGCCCTGATCATCGGCAAGACCGTCGGCCGTGCCACCGTTCTCGCCGCCCCGGACCATAGCCAGCATCGTCACGTTCCGCATTTCTTCCCTCCATCTGACAGACCGTAGCCCCCATAGCCACGGTTGCATTACCTCGTTGAATCAACCTGGACGTTGTCTGACATCGCTTGAAAGAACGGTGTCGCTGAGCCAAGAGAATCGGCCTACTTGAGTTTCGGCACGGGCACGGGCCGGTGCCTGAGTAGGTTTTCTGGCCCACCAAAGCGCAGCAACGGGTACATCTGGGAACGAAGTGCACAGGCCGACCGACAGGGCATCGACGTCAGGCGGCGGACTATCTCGTCGCGACCTGCCGCCCGACGGGCCACCGACGTCGGGATCTGCTGGCGAAGCGGGATCACTGGATCGATGGACGACGCCACCGACAGGACGGACTCGGCAACCGACCTGGGCAGAGAACCGATTTTCGGCCCGTCCGTCAGCCACACCGACCTACCAATCGCCGCCGCGTAACCGGTAACTGTTCCGTATTCTCCAATCACCTGGTCCGCCGCAATCAGGATGGACCGCCAGTCAATCTCCGGCTCGACCAGCGTGACCCGGTTTCCGTCGGTGCCCGAAATCCAGGCCCGAACCTGCCGAATGCCTGGCGCGTACCCCGCCCCGGACGGCAACAGGAGCATCAGCCGGTGTGTGACGGTCGGCAGCTCGTCGGATAGGCGCCGGAGGAGCATCGTGGACCTGGCAAACCACGACCGCGGGTCGCCGGCCAGCACCACCAGTACGAGGTTCTGCTTCCCACACACCTTCACCGCCGTGCGGTAGGCCCGCCGCATCGGCTTGCTCATGATCAGGCGGTCATACGTCGGATCCCCCACCACGACGCAGCGCAGGTCCGGTCCGGAATACCGGGCGTGTAGGCGGTCCCGCTGCCGCTCATGGGCGAGCGCCCACAACCGGGGGGTCGACCGAGGACCGGGGGGCGATTCGACGCCTCGCGGTTCGACGAGTTCCTGCTGGATCGGGTCGGGCCCCAGGATGATCGCGGGGCCGGAAATCCCCGACACCAGTGCCGCCTCCGCCGCCAGCACCAGGTCGAAGTGCGCGACGTCCAGCTCCTGCCACGGAATCCTCAACCCTCCCGCGGCGGCCAGAATCGCAGCCACCCCCTCACTCGTGCCAGGCGGCACGCTGTAGTGCAGCCGCACCCGAGGTTCGTCCCGGACGATCTCGCTCACATCCATCACCCGACGGCTCTCCACAACCGTTCTGGCGACGACGAGCGCGTTCCGCGTCGGTGGTCGCGCTGCCCCCGGCGGTGTCATCAACCGAATCCGTGTCTCCATTACCACCCTTCCATCTGCTGCCGCATCTCGGCTCAGCAGAGCCTCCCAGTGGAGCGTGGGACGAATGTGGGACAGGCGTTGGACAAAGGTGCGACAAGATCAAGAGGGAGAATCAGGGGTTCCCACAAAGGCGCGATGGATGCATCCTTGAGCAATGAACCTCGACGACCAGACAAAAGAGTTGGATATTTGCCTCTTGGGTGAGGTTGCGGTTCTGCGAGATGGCCAGCGAATGTCCACACGGTCCCAGAAAGCGCTGGCCCTACTCGCGGTCCTCGCCCTCGACAAAAACCTGAAAGCACGAAACGACACGATCAGAAGACATATTTGGGCGGGACAACCGGCCCGCGACGACACCCTCCGGTCGTATGCCGCAGAACTGCGAAACATCATCGGCGAAAAGGCACTGCCAAACAAGAAGGGGGAACACTACGAGCTGCGCATCCCACACGAGCTGATCGACTACTGGCGATTCCGCGAGCTCGTGGCTCGGTCTGAGAAGGAGGACCTCGGCGACCGAATCGGTACTCTACGCAAGGCGGTCGCGATGTGCGACGAGCGGCCACTGAGCGGCCTGGGCCAGGACGTGAACTTCGAGGACCAGGTCATCGACATCGAAGAGCGATGTCTACAGGCATGGATTCGGCTCGTCGAGGCCGAGTGGCAACAGGGCAACATCAGCAAAATCCTGTCCGACCTCGACCGATGTCGCCGCCAGTTTCCACACGATCCGACGCTCCTGATACATCACATGACCGCCTTGGCGGAGAGCGGCGCACCCGACCGGATCGCTGCGCTCCTGACGGCGTACGAGAAATCGGGCGGCGTGGTCAGCGAGCCCGTGCGCAAACACCACCGGGATCTCACCGATAGCAGCTACCACCGCACTCCAGCACGGACGCAACAGAGCGTGTACGCCCTACCTCGGACGTTGCCCCAGAACCGAGAGATCTTCGGCCGGCACGACGAGCTGGCCGCTCTCGACGAGTCGTTGCTCGGCCCGTCACCGCGCGCACGGGTCGCCGTCATCCACGGTCTACCCGGGGTGGGCAAGACCCAACTGGCCGTCCGCTGGGCCCACCGGGCGCGCGAGAAGTTTCACGACGGCACCCTGTATGCCGATCTGCACGGCTACTCGATCGGCTCGCCCACGGCACCCACTCAGGTGTTGATCAGGTTCATCAAGGCCCTGAAGGGTGATGCCACCGGCGGTTCGGAGGAGGAGCTGACGGACGAATACCGGTCCGCCCTCGCCGACCGTTCGATGCTCGTCGTGCTTGACAACGCGCGGGACTTCACGCAGGTGTGGCCGCTGATTGCTACCGGTAGCGCCTGCACGACGCTCATCACCAGCCGTACCCGTCTGGACATGTTGGTCGCCCGTACCCGGGCCAGGTCGCTGCCCCTCGACCCCCTCGACACGGCCGGTGGCATCGACCTCCTGCGCGACCGGGAGGTCATCGGGGCGGCCCGGGTCGACCGGGAATGGCGGGTCGCGGAAGACCTGGTGGAGTTCTGCGGCGGACTTCCGCTGCTACTTCACGTCCTGGGCGCCTGGGTCCACCGGCGCCACGGCCGATCGCTGGCCCAGCTCCACCAGGAGCTCCGGCGCTCCCGGTCCCGGCTCGTCGCGTTGCCCAGCAGCGAGCCGCAATCCGATCTCAGAACGATTTTCTCCTGGTCGTACGCCCAACTCGCCCCGGCGGCCAGCCAGCTGTTTCGCGTGCTGGGGTTGCACCCCGGGGCGACGATCAGCCTCTCGTCTGCCCGGCACCTGGCCGGAGCGTACGACATCGCCGACGAACTGATGGCTGGGGTCGACCAGCTGGTCAACGCACACCTCATCGAGATCGTCGATGGCCGGTCGGACACCCGCTTGAAGTTCCACGATCTCCTGGCCGAGTACGCGTGGGACCGGGCCGCCGCTGAGATCCCCGCCGACGAGCGGGACGCGGCGCAACGTCGCCTCCTGGACTATCTGCTGCACGGCGCGTACGTCTGCAACCGGGCCCTGGGCTCCAACCGGCGGGTGCCGATCGGGCCGCCGCCGGCCGGCATCGAGGTGCCCTGCCCGACCAATCCCGAGGAGGCGATGGGCTGGTTCGAGGACGAATACCAGACCCTGCTGGCGGCGATCCCGTTGGCGCATCAGCAGAAGATGCCGGCCACGGCCCGGCTGCTGACGGTGGCGCTGGTCACCTACCAGTGGCGGCACGGCCACCTGACGGACGCGGAACGGCAGCTCACCGACGCTCTCCGGGAGGTCGACGAGTCCTGCGACCTGGTCGACCAGGCGACGCTCCACCTCGCCCTCGCCGGCACCCGACGGCACCTCCAGAAGCTGGCGTGGGCCGGTCAGGACGCACGTGCGGCCCTCCGGCTGAGCGAGCGTGCCGATGATCGTCTGGGCGAGGCGCAGGCACAGCAGCTGCTCGGCATCATCATCGAGGCGCAGGAGGGTCCGATCGCAGCGGCCGAGCAGTTCAGGGAGTCACTACGGCTCTATCGGGAGCTGGACCAGCCACGGGGGATCGCCCATGCACTCAACGGGCTGGCGCACGCCGAGTTCGAGGCCGGGAACCTCGACAGCGCCCTGCGGCACGCCATAGAGGCACGCGAATTGTTCCGGGACACGACGGACCGCAACGGCACCGCCGCCGCGCTTCGCAGACGCGCGGAGATCTATTGCACGATCGGTGACCACGCGCGCGGCTTCGCTGACTACGAGGCGGCGATCGAGTTATATCAAGAACAGGGTTATCGCCACAACGTGGCGCTGACCCATTTCCTCCTGGGGATGGCGCAGCAAGCCGCCGGTCTTCCCGGGGAGGCGCGGACGTCGCTGGAGCAGGCGAAGGAAATATTTGATAGCGCTCCCGCCCGCCCAAGAGACAACTCGCTTCGCGTCAAGCTGAAGGCGGCACTCGATGCCCTGACAACCGCCTCTTGACCAGCAGCAATGTCGGTTGCGCAACACTTCACACTCCATGACATTTGTCCAGATAGATGCACTTCCGCCAGTTGATGCAGCAAACGAAGAGCACCCAACGAATCGCTAACGTCGACTACTCTGCTGCGGACGTACGCCACTTCGTAAATTGGTGAGCTTTCCCTGGCGGCCCGATTCCGGCGCGGGCCAGAACGCGAGCAGGAGCGTCAGTGGTTCCCGAACAGGTAGCGAACAGGTTCTGCCGTCTGGACCCGATCGATAGCGGCAACATGGCAGACGTGTACCGAGCCGTGGATCTCCAGGCTGCCGAGGACTCGCCGCATCGCGTGGTCGCGATCAAGCTGATCCAGCCGAAGTATCTCCGGGAGATTTCCGGCCCGCTCAGCGAATCCAGGCCGGTACGGCGAATCGAGCAAGAGGTGCGCAACATGCGCCAACTCGGCCCCCACCCCAACCTTCCGCACATCATCGCCGGTGCGGTGGACGACGCCGGTCTGGCCTACCTGGCAATGGAATTCCTCGACGGCAAGGACCTGGGCAAGCTCATGGATGAACGATTCCAGCTTCCCCTCGGCTGGGTGGCCGCGCTCGGCGCGCAGATCGCGAACGGCCTGGCCGCCGCCCATGCCGTCCGCGTGATCCATCGCGACCTCAAGCCGGCGAATGTGATGCTGACCCGCGGCGGGGCGGTCAAGGTCCTCGACTTCGGAGTCGCACGAATCATCGACGATGATGCGGATGGCAGCCGGTTGACCCGCACCGGCTTCCCACTCGGAAGCGACGGCTACATGGCACCGGAGCAGTTCCGGGGCGCGAAGCATGCAACCCAGGCAGCCGATCTCTATTCGCTCGGTTGCACGCTGTTCAAACTGCTCACAGGCGTCCAGCCCTTCAAAGAAGGTTCGACTCGTGAGCTGGAGGAGCAGCATCAGCGTGCGACGGCTCCCCCCGTACGGCAATTGCGGTCGGACACGCCGACGGAGCTGGTACGGCTCATCGAGGCGTTGTTGGCCAAGGACCCGAGTGACCGTCCCGCCGACGCCGTGACCGTCCGAGAGACACTGCTGCGGTTCGTCGCCGAAGAGGTCCCGATTCCGGGCTGGGAGGAGTTCGACCCCGTACGGTGGCTCCTCGACCCGCGCCAAGCCGGCGTATCCGGCCGGCAGCCGGCGTACCCC
>NZ_JBSFTE010000047.1:0-26281 GCF_053590565.1 Micromonospora sp. NPDC003197
GTGCGCATCGCGGTGACGAAGCCGGTGCCCGGCTCACCGATCATCCGGTCGGCCGGAATCCGGACGTTGTCGAGCCGCGGTCCTGCCTGTAGGGGGCTGGGCTCGCGACTGCCCAGGCCCGCGCGGTCCGCGGAACCGCATCCGGAACCGACGCCGCGAAACGCCGTCCCGGAGGCTTGAACGGGCATCCGATCGAATCGAACACACGTTCGAACTACTGGAGACAGTACACCTCCCCCGAGACAAAAAAGCAACCTTCGCCGCACGCCGGGCCGGTCGAACGCGTCGGCACGCCGCCCCACCGCACGTTCACACCCTGCCCACGCCAGGTAGTCCGCCGATCACGATCAGGTGCCGTAGACGGATCGCTCGACAGCCGGCAAGATCGATACGCCTAACCGGACAGTCGATCCCAACCGACTGTTCGGTTCCTGTCATCCGCTGTCGGGAGGATGCCCGGCGGCGGATGCGGACATCAACAGGAAGCGGGGAAATGGGAATTCCACAGTTCAACAACCGTCGCTGGCAGGCGCTGGGCCTGCTCGCCGCGACGGCGGCGGTCACCGCCATCGGTGGACCAGCGGTGGCGGCACCGGCGACCGGAGAGGTCCGGCTCGCCGGCACTCCGAACGCGGTGCCGGACAGCTACATCGTGGTCCTCAAGGACACCGCCACCACCGCTGGTGCCACCCTCAGCGCCCGATCCCGGGCGGTGAACGATCGGGCGCAGACGCTCGCCCGTGGCCACTCCGGCACGGTGGGACATGTCTACTCAGCCGGTCTGACCGGGTTCGAGGTGAAACTCTCCGAGGCGGCGGCCCGACGGCTCGCGGCCGACCCGTCGGTGGCGTACGTCGAGCAGAACCAGCGGGGCTTCGGGGCCGGCGGGACACAGACCAGTCCCCCGTCGTGGGGACTGGACCGAGTCGACGAGCCGACCCGCCCGACGGATGGGGTCTACACCTACCCCAACACAGCCGGCTCGGTGCACGCGTACATCATCGACAGCGGCATCCGGACCACGCACAGTGACTTCGGCGGCCGGGCCAGCAGCGGCTTCGACGCGGTCGACGGCACCGGGGTCGACTGCCACGGGCATGGCACACACGTCGCCGGTACGGTCGGGGGCACGACGTACGGGATCGCCAAGAGCGTCCGGCTGGTCTCGGTACGGGTGCTCAAGTGCGACAACACCACCACCTCGGCCGAGACCATCGCCGGGGTGGACTGGGTGACCGCCAACGCGGTGAAGCCTGCCGTGGCGAACATGAGCATCGGCTTCTCCAGCGGCAGCACCACCGTCGACGCCGCCGTGTCCCGGTCGATCGCCTCGGGCGTGACGTACGCGGTCTCCGCCGGTAACTCCAACGCCAACGGGTGCACCCCGTCGCCGGCCCGGGTGCCGGAGGCGATCACGGTCGGTGCCACCACCAACACCGACGCCCGTTCCTCCTTCTCCAACTACGGCACCTGCCTGGACCTGTTCGCACCCGGCAGCGCCATCGTCTCGGCCACCAACGCCAGCGACACGGCCAGTGGCGCCTGGAACGGCACCTCGATGGCCTCGCCGCACGTGGCCGGGGCGGCGGCGCTGATCCTGGCGGAGAACCCGACGTTCACGCCGGCCCAGGTGCGTAACCGCCTGGTCGCCGGGGCCACCTCCGGGGTGGTGACCAGCCCTGGCACCGGTTCTCCGAACCTGCTACTGCGGGTCGACGGGGCACTGCGTAACCAGTACACCCCGGCCGAGGCGTGTGGCAGCGGCTACCAGGTGATCAACTCGAAGCCGCTGTCGACCAGCGCCGGCAGCCTCCAGGGCCGGGTCTACCTGCTCTACAGCAACAGCAACGCGAACAACTGCGTGGTCACCATGAAGGCCACCTCGCTGGGCACCGCGACTGCGGTGGCGGCGTACCTGGAGGTGCAGGGGTCCACCCGGCGCACCGACAGCGGCTCGTTCTCCTACTACGCCGGACCGGTGGCTCAAGCTGCCGCCGGCAAGTGCGTCAAGTGGGGTGGAACGGCCGGCGGGGTCAGCTACAACAGCCCGTTCGAGCACTGCGGCTGACCTCTGGCACGGTTGATCTCTGGCACGGTTGATCTCTGGCACGGCTGATCTCCGGCACGGCTGATCTCCGGCACCGCAACTGATTCGCTGAGTTCCCTGGACCGCCCGGCCGTCACCGGCCGGGCGGTCCGCTCACTTTCGTAACGGCCCGCCCTGCCCGCTCAGCCAGGTAATGCCCATCATCCGGTAATGGCCGGTACGCGTTTCACCCCTGTCACTGACGTCGGTAGCCTCAGCGGGTGACAACTCCCCGCCCAGCCCTGGGCATCGCCATGGTGCTCGGCTCCGGCGTGCTCTTCGCCGTCAACGGCACCGTGTCGAAGCTGGTGCTCCGCGCCGGCATCGAGCCACCCCAGCTGACCCTGCTCCGCGCCGCCGGCGCATTCGCCGGCCTGCTCGTACTGAGCCTGCTGCTGCGTCCCGGCCCTCGGCGGCTCCGGGTCACCGCCGGCCAACTCCCGCTGATCATCGGCTACGGACTGACCGGCTTCTTCCTGGTCCCGATGCTCTACTTCGTGGCTATCTCCCGGCTCCCGGTCGGCATCGCGCTGCTGTTCGAATACACCTCCCCGCTGCTCGTCGCGCTCTGGGCCCGGTTCGGCCAGCACCAGCGGGTTCGTCCCCGGATGTGGGCGGGACTGGCGCTCAGCCTCGTCGGACTGGCCGCCGTCGCCGAGGTGTGGGGCGGCCTGCGGCTGGACGGGATCGGCGTACTCGCCGGCTGCGGCGCGGCCGTGCTGCTGGCGGTGTACTACGTACTCGGCTCGCACGGCGTACGCAGCCGCGACACCCTCTCCCTGACCACCTGGGCGTTCGGCACCGCCGCCATCGCCGGTCTGCTCACCCGGGCGGTCACCGCCGGCAGCGGCGGTTGGGAACCGCTGGGCCAGAGCAGCGGCGGCGTGCCGGTCGCGCTGCTCTGCGGGTACGTCGTCGTACTCGGCTCGATCGCACCGTTCCTGCTGGTGGCGGGGGCGCTGCGGCACCTGCCGGCAACCAGCGTGGGCATCATCGGCATGGTCGAGCCGGTGCTCGCGGCGGCCGTCGCCTGGGTAGCCCTGGGCGCGGGTGAGGCGCTCAGCCCGGCGCAGCTCGCCGGCGGTGCGCTGGTGCTGGTCGGCGTGGCGATCGCCGAGACGGCCCGGGTCGCCCCGACATCCGCCCCACCGCCCGCCCCCGACGCGCTGTTGAGCACCAGCGGCAGGGCAAGATGACGGGATGCAGCCACACCCGAACGTGCAGGCGGTCCAGGACTCCCTCGATGGCACCACCGCCCTGGACGGCTCTGGCGCGCCCAGCCTGGTCCGGGTACTCCCCGACGCAGTACACACCGCTGCCGCAGCGGCCGCCGCGCTCGGGGTCGAGGTAGGACAGATCGCCAACTCGCTGATCTTCGACGCGGACGGTAACCCGCTGCTGGTGCTCACCTCCGGCGCGCACCGGGTCGACACCGCCCGGGTTGCCGCCGACCTCGGCGTCACCAAGCTCAAGCGGGCCACCCCGGAGTTCGTGCGGGAACACACCGGCCAGCCCATCGGTGGGGTCGCTCCGCTCGGGCACCCGAAACCGATCCGTACCCTGGTCGACACCGCCCTCGCCGGCTACCCCGAGGTGTGGGCGGCCGGTGGCGTACCCCGGGCGGTCTTCCCCACGACCTACGCCGAGCTGCTGCGGATCACCGCCGGTCAGGCGGCCGAGGTAGCGTGACCGCCCCGGCCAGCGATCACCGCCGGTCGGCGTTGGTCGACTGCTGGTCGGCCGCAGTCACTGCGGCCAGCGCGGCCGGCGCGACCGGCGCGACCGAAGTCACCACCGTCGGCGCGATCAGCCTGACCGAGGTCTCCGCAGCCGGGCGCGAGCTGCTCGACCGGTGGGGCGAGCCGCAGCGGCACTACCACACGGTGGAGCATCTCGCCGCCGTGCTCGCCGTGGTGGACCAACACGCGGAGCAGGCACACCGGCCCGACCTGGTACGGCTCGCCGCCTGGTTCCACGACGCCGTCTACGATCCCCGCTCCCCCGGCGACGCCAACGAACGCACCAGCGCCGCGCTCGCCACCACCATCCTCACCGACCTCGGCGTACCGGCCGACGCCACCGCCGAGGTCGCCCGGCTGGTCCAACTCACCGCCGGCCACCACGCCGACCCGGCCGACCGCAACGGTGCCCTGCTCTGCGACGCCGATCTGGCCGTACTCGCCCAGCCATCCGCCGAGTACGACCGCTACGCCGCCGCCGTCCGCCGCGAGTACGCCCACGTGCCCGACGACCTGTTCCGCGTCGGCCGGGCCGCCGTGCTGCGCCAGCTACTCGACCTGCCGATGCTCTACCGGCTGCCGGCGCTCGCCGACCGCTGGGAAGAGTCGGCCCGCGTCAACCTCACCCGCGAACTCGCCATGCTGACCTCGACGACCGACTAAACCAACAGCTGCGACGGCTGGGCCAATAGCTTCGGCGGCCTGGCCAGGTGCTTTGGCAGTCGTAGCCCGGAACGGTAGAGCAAACCGACGATCTCCCGGCTCGACACCACCTGGGCACCGAGCCACACCGCCCGGACGAACCGCTCCGCCGGCAGGTCGTAGTGGTCGCGGTCGAACGCCCGCCGGGGAGCGCCGAGCATCTCGGCGAAGGCATGCAGTTCCGCGTACGACACGTCACTGACCAGGTGGGACCAGAGTCGCCCGTGGGCGGGCCAGGCGGGCTGATCGACGTACAGCATGCTCAGCACGGTAGTCGGCGCGGCTCGTTGCCCGGGCGTCAGGCGGCTCGGCCGCCGAGGCCGCCTTCGGGGGCGATCTCGTCGATGCGGGCGAGATCCTCGGCGGTCAGGGTCACATCGGCTGCGGCGATGTTCTGTGCGACGCGGCCGGGGTTGCGTGAGCCGGGGATGGGGACGATGTCGTCCCTCTTCGCGAGCAGCCAGGCCAGCGCCAGCTGCGACAGGGTGGCGCCCTTGCTCTCGGCAAGCTTGGCGAGTTCGCCCGCGATGGCGACGTTCGCGGCGAAGTTCTCCGGCTTCCACCAGCCGATGCGCCGACGGAAGTCGTTGGCGTCGTTGTGGTCTCGGGACGTGACCGCGCCGCTGAGGAAGCCGCGGGCGAGCGGCGAGTAGGCGACGAACCCGATGCCGAGTTCCTCGAGCACGGGGAAGAGCGGCTCGGAGTCATGGGCGAAGATCGAGTACTCGTGTTGCAGTGCCGAGATCGGATGCACCGCGTGCGCCCGGCGGATGGCGTCCGCGTTGGTGTTGGAGAGGCCGAGGTATTTGACCTTGCCGGCGTCGACGAATTCCTTCATCACGCCGACCACGTCCTCGATCGGGACGTTCGGGTCGGCCCTGTGCTGGTAGAGCAGGTCGATCGTGTCGATGTCGAGGCGGCGCAGGCTGTTGTCGACCACGTCGCGGATGTGCTCGGGCCGCGAGTCCGAGCCGAAGGTCTTCGTCAAACCGAACTTGGTCGCGATCGTCACCTCGTGGCGGATCGGGGCGAGTGCGTGGCCGAGTAGCTTCTCGCCTTCGCCCCAGCCGTACATCTCGGCGGTGTCGAAGTGGGTCACCCCGAGTTCGTGGGCGCGGCGGATCGCGGCGATCGACTCGGTGTCGTCCGAGGGGCCGTAGCCGGTTGCGGTGCCCATCGCGCCGTAGCCGATCGCGGAGACGGTCAGGCCCTGTCGGCCGAGCGTGCGCTGTCGCATGAGCTGCTCCCTCATCAAACCGAACGGTTCGGTTTGACCGTACACCGAACGATCGACCGCCGCCAAACCAACCGGTTCGGTTGAGTACGCTGAAGACATGGCCGCCTCCACCAGCACAGATTCCACCGGCGACCGGATCATCGCGGCGGCTACCGCCGAGTTCTCCCGGTACGGAATCGCCGGTGCCAGGATCGAGCGGATCGCCAAATCGGCCAGAACCAGCAAGGAACGCGTCTACGCCTACTACCGCGGCAAGGAAGCGCTCTACCGGTTCGTCGCGGCACGGGAACTCGCAGCGGTGGCCGAGGCCACCCGCATGGATCCCACCGACCTGCCGGGCTACGCCGGCCGCGTACACGACTACTTCACCCGGCATCCCGAACGTCGGCGGCTGATGACCTGGGGACAGATGGAACTCACCCCCGACGACCCCCAACTGGGCGACCCCTTCCAGGAATCCGTACGCCACAAGGTCGAACAACTGCGCAAGGCCCAGGAAGCCGGCCAGCTCGATCCCGCCTGGGACCCCAGGGACATCCTGGTCTTCGTCAACCAACTCGCGATGTCCTGGGCCGCCCAGCCCGATCTCGCACCCGCCGCCGACGAGGACCGCGACGCCTTCCTGGCGGCCCGCCGATCCGCCATCGTCGCCGCCGTACAGCGGCTCTTCCCCGCCGCTGCGGGCAGCACAGTGCCCACCGGCTCGTAACGTCGAAGACTGCCGCCTCGGCCCTAGACGGGTGCCGCTAGCGATCGGCGTCGAAGTGGACGGCCGCCCGGGTGAAGAACATCTGCTGGGCAGCGTTCAGTTGTTCGTCGAGGTAGTCGTCGAGAAGCTTGAGGTGCTTCTCGTCGAGCACCGGTAGCACGGCTGGCCCGCCCAGCTCGGCGACGACGGCCCCGAAGAGGGCGACGCACTCCCCGACGAGCGCGTCGATGGTGTCGTCATCGCTGTCCGGAGTCAGTTCCGTGAATCGGCGAACCAGTGTGGCGACCCGTGGGGCGAACACGGCGGAGGCCAGCAGTTCACAGAAGGCTGCCAACTGCGACCGGCCCTGCTCGCCGACCAGGTGGGCCAGCAGGATCGACTGGTCCCGGTCGTTCTCGGTCAGTGCAGGCGACACGCCGTCGGTGCCGAACACCGCGAAGAACCGGGCTAGTTCGGGTGGGATGTCCGGGGCGACGCCCTCGGCCCGGATCTGCGCGATGATCTCTCGCTGTCGAGTCAGCCGCTCGATCTCGGCAGCCAGTTCCCGGTCGAGTTGTTCCAGTAGCTCCGGCGGCTTCCGATCAGGGCACTTCGACAGGTGCCGGCCGGTGTCGTCCAGCAGGTCTGGCATCCGGTCGAGCGGAATCCCCAGCGCCGCCAGGCGCTTGATCCGCAGCAGTCGGACCAGATCGTCGATCTGATAGCGCCGGTAACCGTTGGTGGTCCGGAACGGCTCGGGCAGGACACCGATCTGGTGGTAGTGACGCAGTGTCCGTACCGACACCCCGGCCAGCCGGGCCAGCTCGCCGCTGTTCACGCGCTCTCCTTCACTCGACCACCGTCGAGGCTACGCAGGTCCAGGCTACGCAGGGCCCGACTGGTCACGGCGACGACGGCGGCAAGCGCCCAGACGACCGCGAAGGCGAGTGCGGCGGCGTCGAGACCCGCGTACTCGGTGAGGACGGCCGCCGCCACGATGCCAACCGGGGCCGCGCCGGTCAGGATCGCGTTCTGGGTGCCCAGGATCCGGCCGCGCATCCGGTCCGGAATCCGTTCCAGGGTAAGTACGCCGAGCAGCCCGCTGAGCAGACCGGCCGCTGCCCCGACGACGAAGGCCCCGGCGAAGACGTACCTGGCGGCCGGCAGGATGGCGATGGCCGCGATGCCGAGCACGCTCGCGGCGAACCCGATGAGCAGCCAGGCCCGTCGGGGTCCCCGGCTGCCGGCCGTGGCGTAGATGCCCCCACCGACGAGGGTGCCGAGCGCGATCGAACTGAGTACCAGGCCGAGCTGACCGGGTTGGTCAAGGTGGGTGAAGTGCACCGGCAGGATAAGTCCCTGCAGGGCGGTCAGCACGGTCGCCAGCACCAGGTTGACCAGGGTGACGGCCAGCAGGAAAGGGCTCCCCCGGAAGAGCAGCTGCCAGCCCTCCCGCAGTTGGGCCCAGCCGGTGGTCGGGCGGGATTCGGCCGTGAGGTCGCCGCGGGACTCGGCCGTGAGGTCGCCGACCTGTCGGGGCAGCGTCAGGGTCACCAGCGCCGCAGCGAGCGAGGTCGCTGCGGTGATCCACAGCACCGCCGCGCCGTCGAAGAGCGCCATCAGGCCGCCGGCCGCCGCCGGACCAGCCAGGATCGCCAGGGCACCAACGCTCTCCCGTACGCCCATCAGCCGCTCCGTAGCGATCCCGCCGTGCCGCACGATCGCCGGCAGCAGCGCCTCCCGGGCGGTCATTCCGGGTACGTCCCCGAGCGAGCCGATGATGCCGAAGAGGATGAACCAGCCCAGCTCAAGCCCGACCAGCCGGTCAACGATCGGCAGCGCGGCCACGGCACCGGCCGAGATCAGGTCGGTGGCGATCGAGGCGGTACGCCGGTTGATCCGATCGATCAGCACGCCGGTGAAGAGCCCGCCGAGCACAGCCGGCACCGTGGTAGCCGCCGCGACGAGACCCGCGCCGAGGACGCTGCCGGTCGACTGCAACACAATCAACGGCAGGGCCACTCCGGCGATCGCGTTGCCGAACAGCGAGAGAAGTTCGGAGGCCAGAAAGGCGACAGGAATTCGCTTCACATCGTCGAGCAGAAGGTACGACGCTACGTCGGGGTCAAGCCCTGTCCGGGCCGTCAGTACGGTGACCTTCTGGTCGAAGGAAACCACGGTGGCCCAATGAGCGGAATGTCCGACCTGGTCACCCTGCACGTCTGGCGGGTGTCCCGGGGCGCGCTGCCCCGCGCGCTGACCCGGATGGCGTGGGGGCCGCACCGGCTGCGCGCCACGCCCGGCGTACGGTTCGGCAAGCTCCTCGGGACGGGCACCGGGACCGGCTTCGGGCCGACCGACGCGGACCTGACCCGGTGGGCGGCGCTGGTGGTGTGGGCCGATCCGCGCCGCGCGGCTGCCTTCGACGAGACCCCGGTCGGCCGGTCCTGGGCCCGGATCGCCGAGGCCGGTGCCCGTCTCGACCTGCGTCCGTTGGCCAGCCGTGGACAGTGGTCCGGGGTCGAGCCGTTCCGGGCTGCGCCGTCCGGCGGCAAGCTGTTCCGGGCCGATTCATCCGCAACCGGGTCATCCCGGCCCAGCCCGCCGGGGAGCGGCACTCCGGTGCTCGCGCTGACCCGGGCCCGGCTGCGCCCACGTCAGGCGGTGACCTTCTGGCGGGCCATCCCACCGGTCGCCGCCGCGCTACAGGACGCCCCAGGCCTGCTCGCCCGGTTCGGCATCGGCGAGGCGCCGCTCGGCTGGCAGGGCACAGTCAGCGTGTGGCGCAACAGCACGGACCTGGTCGACTTCGCGTACCGTCACCCGCAACACCGCGCGGCGATCACCGCCACGCCGGTCCAACGGTGGTACGCGGAAGAGCTCTTCGCCCGGTTCGAGGTACGCCGGGTCAGCGGTGACCGGGCGGTACTCGGCTGGGTTTCCCCAGGTGGCGACGAACAGTTGACCGCAAGTGACGACGAACAGTGAGGAGCGGACAGGCATGAGGTTGGTGCCGTGGCAACCGGACGATCTCGCCCGGCGGTTGGACGACGTCATGGCGGTCTACGGCGAGGCGATGGGCTACCGGTCCGAGCTGCTGGAGGCCCGTCGGGGTTACATCGCCAGCCACGCCCGGCGACCCGGATTCCGGGCGGTCGCCACCCTCACCAACGACGGCCACCTGGCCGGCTTCGGCTACGGCTACCTCTCCCACCCCGGGCAGTGGTGGCACGACCAGGTATACAACGCGTTGGACCCGGCGGCCCGGGCGGCCTGGTTCGCAGACTGCTTCGAGGTGGTCGAGCTGCACGTACGGCCACCGGCCCAGGGACACGGCCTGGGAGCCCGGCAACTGGCCGCGCTGCTGCGCATGGCGAACGGCAGCACTACCCTGCTCTCCACCCCGGAGGCGGACGAGGCGACCTCCCGGGCCTGGCGGCTCTACCGGCGGTTCGGCTTCCGGGACGTACTGCGCGGTTTCCGCTTTCCCGGCGACGAGCGGGCGTTCGCCGTACTCGGCCGGGAGCTGCCGTTGACCCTACCGACGTCGTGACCGGGCTGCCCGCCACCGCACCGGTCACCGGCGCGAACCGGGCGCGGCTGTCCTGGCTGCTGCTGGTCGTACTGGTGGTGGCGCAGATCGGCTATCCGCTCACCGAGGGCGTCGACCGGGCCCGGCTGACCGTGGTCACGGTGCTGTTGGGCTACCTGCTGTCGGTCGGCCACGCCCTGATCACCCGGGGTCCGCGTACCGCCGGGGCGCTGGTCCTGATCACCACCGGCGGCGGGCTGGCGGTGGAGATCGTCGGGATCGCCATCGGCGTCCCGTTCGGCGTCTACGAATACTCCGGCCAGCTCGGCCCGGCGGTGGCCGGCGTGCCGCTGGTGATCCCGCTGGCCTGGACCTGGATGGCCTGGCCGGCCTGGCTGGTGGCGGTACGCCTGACCCGCCCCGGTTTCGCGCGGATCGCCCTGGCCGGGTGGGCCCTGGCAGCCTGGGACGTGTTCCTCGATCCGCAGATGGTGTCGGAGGGCTACTGGACCTGGCGGGACCCCTCCCCCGTCCTGCCCGGAGTGCCGGGCATCCCACTGAGCAACTATCTGGGCTGGCTGCTGGTGGCGGTGGCGTTCGCCGGGCTGCTGCGGCTGGCCGCCGGGCCGGGGGTGGCGGCGGTCGGCGACGCGGACGCCCCGATGTACGGCCTCTACCTGTGGACCTTCGCCAGCAGTGTGCTCGCCCACGCGGTCTTTCTCGGGCTGCCCGCCTCGGCGTTCTGGGGTGCGCTGGCCATGTCGCCGGTTGCCGTACCACTGGCGGTCGCCGTGGCCCGCCGACACCGGGCCGGTCGGATCCGGCCGGCGACGTGACCTGGCCGACCGTCGCGCTGGGCGGGATGCTCGGGCTGACGGTGCTGGTCGCGGCACTGACCGGGCACACCTACGTCAACGCCACCCGATGGTTGCGCCACCTGCCGGCAGTGCCGCCCGATGTCGATCCAGCCACCGTCGCTGGGCCGGCCAGCACCCTGGTCGCCGTGGCCGAGCCGGTCGCGGTCCTGCTTCCGGTACGCGACGAGGCCGACCGGGTGACCGGGTGCCTCCGGTCACTGCTGGCCCAGCGAGGCGTACCGGAACTGGAGATCGTGGTGTTGGACGACGGCTCGTCCGATGGCACCGCAGAGGTGGTCCGCTCGGTCACCGCCAATGATCCCCGGGTACGCCTGGTCACCGGAGCACCCCTGCCGCCCGGCTGGCTCGGCAAGCCGTACGCCTGCCAGCAGCTCGCCGCGGCAGCCGGGCCGGATGTGGGCGTACTGGTCTTCGTCGACGCGGACGTGGTGCTCACCCCGTACGCGGTGGCCGCCTCGGTGGCCGCGCTGCGCACGGTCCCAGCGACGCTACTGTCGGCGTACCCCCGGATCGTGGCGGGCTCGGTGGGTGAGCGGCTGGTCCAGCCGCTGTTGCAGTGGTTGTGGCTGACCTTTCTACCGCTGCAGGCGATGGAACGCTCGGCGCGGCCGTCGCTGGCGGCGGCCGGCGGTCAGTTCCTGGTGGTGGACCGGGCCGGCTACCAGCGGGCCGGCGGGCACGCGGCGGTGCGGGGCCGGATCCTGGAGGACATCGAGCTGGCCCGCGCGGTGAAACGTTCCGGCGGGCGGATCGCCCTGGCCGACGCCTCGGCGCTGGCCGACTGCCGGATGTACGGCTCGTGGCGCGAGCTACGCGACGGCTACGGCAAGTCGCTGTGGGCGACGTTCGGCTCGCCGGTCGCGGCGGCGGCCGTCGTGCTCGCCCTGCTCCTGCTGTACGCCCTCCCGCCGGTGCTCGCGGTGGCCGCCGTGCTCGCCGGTGAGATGTCGATCGCAGCGCTGGCCCTGGTCGCCTACCTGCTCGGGGTTGCCGGCCGGGTAGTCAGTGCCCGCCGGACCGGTGGTCGATCGTGGCCGGACGTCCTGGCCCATCCGCTGTCGGTGGTGCTGCTCGGCTGGCTGGTCGCCCACTCCTATCGGCTGCGGCGGCGGGGACGGCTGTCCTGGCGCGGCCGACCGGTGTAAGGAAGGGCCCCTTCTTATCGCTTTCTGTATAGGAAGGGGCCCTTCCTAACGGCTGGGTATCCGCGTTTCGAGACCGGCTTTCCCGGGTGACGGAACCTGGATCACCTGCCCCTGGAGCTGGCCGATGGTCGGTACGACCAGGCCGGATCTACGTCGGTTCAACTGTGCATGGACCAGGTACACCGCCGCGAGGGCGAGGATGCAGGCAGCCAGGGAGACGACGACCGGACTGAAGTCGTTGCGTACCCACACCAGCAGGATGTAGCCAAGCATGCCGATGGCGTGGTCGCCGATCGAGCCGGCCGGGCGGGTGTCCAGCCACGCCACCAGCATCCCGAGCAGGGCCAGCACCACGATGATGCCGATCAGACCCGCCGCTCGGTACGCCTCGGCAGCTGGCGATCCGCCGATCGCGCCGACCCGGTCGGCGATCGTGGTGGAGAAGACCCGGGCATCGGTGTGCACCGACGGCGCATCCAGGCCGAGCAGCCGGGCGAAGAGGATCCGTTGCAGCGGAGCCCAGTAGGTGCCCCAGCCGACGAACGACTCGCCCCACCCGTCGTGCCACTGGTGGACAAGCACGAGCGGGCGGATGGAGGCACCCAATTCCGCCAGGCCGTCCAAGGGGTTGATCTGTATGTCGCCGAAGCGGGCGGCGGAGAGGCCGGCATCCCGTAGCTGTCGGATGATCGAACCGGCCGACAGACCGGCGAGCAGCAGCGGCCCCATCCACCAACGGATTTGGATGTGGCGCCGTCGGGCGGTCGTGACCAGCCATGCGGCCAGCGGGAATATCACCTCGCCGCGAAGTCCGACGAGGAAGGCCGGGATCGCGAAGACGATAAACACCACCAAGCCCCAGCGGCGCAGTACGGCGCTCGGGGCGAGCCCCAGGGCACCCATGCCGATGCCGGTGAACAGGTTGGCGAAGGCCATGGCGTTGTCGTCAGTCCCGTCCCGGAAGTCCAGGTAGGGCAGAGTGACGAAGCCCAGCCCCTGTCCGGGTGTGTTGGCGAACCACAGGAGGACACCGGCCACCAGCAGAACGAATCCCAGTATCCCCACCTGCCTGGTCCGCTCTTCTTGACCGGGTGGCGGGTGGTCCCCGCCGCTGTCCCCCTCGTCACGCTCAACCGACTGGGCAGCAACTCCACCAGCTGGCCGCGCCGCAATTCCAATAGCCAGCCGGGCAGCAACTCCACCAGCCGGCTGGACAGTTGCCTTCTTGCCGCGTTGGCGCAATCGCGTGAGGAGAGCCGCCGGATAGCCCGTCAGGAAGGCTGAGTATCCGATCAGGAACGCGAGCACGCTCACCCCGACGCTGCCGATCGCCATCCCCATCGTGCTGAGGTGCCACCAGGGCTTCACACCGTTCAGCAGCGCCGTGGGGGTCTGGTTGGTCGCGATATATGGCAGAAGTCCCGCATGGAACAGCCCGAAGAGCAGCAGGTAGACCGACCCCAACGTGATGCTGCGGCCGACGACCATCCGGGCGGCGACGAATATCGCGACAACTACCAGGACCAGGACGCCGACGGCGGCGACCTGCGGCTGCTGGCTGATGGCCGAACGGAGGATGAGCACGCTCATCAGGAGGGTGACCGCGATGCCCAGCACCCAGCGCGGCTCGGTTAGTCGCGACGGCGTCATGAGTTCATCTCCGCCTGCAGTCCTTTGTAATACATCGCGACGTCGTGGGCCGCGGAAAGGTCCAGGGAGAACGGGCTCGACCGGAACCTGGCCCGCGCGCGGTCCCGGTCGAGCGCGGTCGGCCGGCCGGCCCGGATGATCTCGCGAATGGCCTCCGCCCAGGCCGAGATGGGTGCGGCTCGGTCGACGACGGTGATGCCGGGCAGCTCGTCGGCGATGAAGCAGACGCCGGGAAGATCGGAGGCCACGATCGGGGTGCCCAGCGCCGCCGCTTCCAGCACGACGCCGGGCAGACCTTCCCGGTCGGACGGTAGGACGACCAGATCTGCCTGACCGATCAGGGTGCCCACATCGTCGCGGGAACCGATCAGGTGGACCCAATCCTCGACCCGGTTGATCCGCGCTGCCTCGCGTAGCTGGGCGTCGTTCTCGCTGTCGTACGGGCCGACCATGACGGCACGGGCGGCGACACCGCTGGCCCGCAGTTCAGCGATCATGGGCGGCAACATCCAGCGGCGTTTCTCCGGCGCGGGCCGGCCCACGTGCAGACAGATGACCTCCTGTGGGGCGGCTCCGATCTCGCGCCGCAGGTCGGCACCGGAGTCGCGCTGGAGCCGATCCAGATCCAGCCCGTTTGGTGCGACCCGACAGCGGGGGTCCGACTGCCAGGTCGGCAGGTAACCGTGGGTGAGGGTGCTCGGTGAGACCCCGGTGATGTCGGTGGCGTACTTGTGGATCAGTCGCCGCATGGCCCAACGCTGGGCCCGGCGCCGACGACTGTTGCCGTGGGTGTCACCGTCGCTGCGGAACTGCGCGACGCGTACCGGGACCCGGGCGGCGGCGGCGAGGAACAGCGGCGCACCGGAGAAGGTCGCGAGATCGGCGTGCACCGCGTGTGGTCGGATGCGGTTCAGCAGGGCCAGGAAGCGCCCTGGGAAGTCGAGGCCGAGCGAGAGCGGATGGACCGTCGCGCCGTGTGCCTGCGCGATCGGGGCCAGGCTGCCGGGCCGGCCGTTCAAGGTGACGAAGTGGACGACGACACCGTCCGCCGCCAGGCGTGGCAGCAGTTCGAGCGTACGCAGTTCCGCGCCACCGACGTCGAGCGTCCCGATGACTCGTACGACCACACATTCGGGGGCGGATACCGCCATTCCTCTGGCGCCTGCGCGAGTCGGCACGCCGCCAGTACGGCAATCGGACACCGAAACCCTCCCACTCATGGCCCTGTTTCCTCGGCGGCAGGCCAGCCACTCGCCGAACTTATCGAGAATTTCATGGCGTTCTCCGCCAAATAGGAGTTTTTTAGCTCTTTGCATCTACTGTCTGCTTTGCTGCTTCGGCCGGCGTACGATCTGCGGTCCGCTCTGCCAGCGCCATTCGGCGACGTAGCAGCGTCCAGGACACAAGGGACATGCCGCCATACAGCCCGATCGAGGCGAACGCGGCACCATAGGCACCCCAGAACAGAACCCCGACGGCGAACACCGCTGCCGCAGCGACACCCGCCCCGACCCCCAGGCCAGCAGCGGTGCGCATCCAACCGCCGCCCAGCAGACCGCGGCTGGCCACCGCGAAGGGCGCGAAGGCCACCTCGGCCATCAACAGCACCAGCAGCAGCGGCCGGGCATCGGCGAAGCCATCGCCGAAGACCGGGACGATCAACAACCAACCTCCGGCGGCCACCCCGAGACCCAGCACAATGGCCGACCACACGGCGAACCGCCGGGCCCGCAGCGCGACCGTACGCCCGCCACCCGAGGCGACCTCGCGGTTGAGGAGCTGCCCCAACGCCGTCGGGATGAGCCGTGGCGTCCCACTCAGCGAGGAGGCCACCGAGTAGACACCGACCGTCGCCGGTCCGGCGAACGCACCGAGGGCGTACCGGTCGGCGGCCAGGGTCACGGCCAGGCCCGTGGTCAGCCCGAGCGCCCAACCACCGCTGCGCAGCAGTTTGGACAGTTCGGCGCGGTCCGCGGTCTGGGCGGACAACAGCTTGACGACAAACAGGTGGACCGTCTGCGTTGCCGCGACGACGAGCATGCCCAGCCCCTGCGCCAGCAACAGCACCCAGGCGCTGCGGGCGGTGACAGCTCCGCCGAGTACCCCGACCAGGCCACCGGCCGCCACTGCGGCGGCCCAACTGCTCCCGGCGCGGAACCGTCCCGCCGCGTACCAGAGATCGGGTAACTGGGCCAGGGCGACGTACCCGGCCGTGACGACCGCGAGGGCACCCAGGTAGCGGGGCTCCGCCAGTTCCGAGTCGATGACGCGCGCCGACAGGATGGAGCCGATCGCGGCAAGTCCGGCGGCGACCAGCACGGCCAGCATCGACCACTGGCTGAACGTGGCGAGCAGGCGTCGCCGACGTACCCGGGTCGCGGTGGGTAGGCAGGCACGCAGCGCCGGTCCGGTGCCCATGCCAGCGAGTAGCGCGGCGATGCTGGCCATCGTCGTGCCCAACACCATGAGACCGCGACCGTGCGGTCCGAGCAGGCTGCTCGCCAACAGGGCGGCCAGCGCGTTGGTGCCTGCCTGGATCGCGCCGGAGCTGGTCAACAGCGCGACGGTCCACCGCCGCCCCAAGGTCACGATGCCGTGCTCGCTGGTGTTCGCTGCTGAGTGGCGTCGGCCACCAGCCGGTAGTAGTCGGCCCGCCGCTGGGTGAGTGCCTCAGCGGAGAACGCCCGGGCACGGACGAGGTTGCGGGCCGACGCCGCAGCCATCCGTTCCGGGTCGGTGATCAGGCGGCGGATCGTCTCCGCCAGCCTGACCGGCTCACCCGGCGCGACCAGGTGCTCGGCCGGCAGCAGTTCGGGAATCCCGCCGACCGGAGAGCCGATGGCCGGCAGTCCGCGCGCCATCGCCTCGACCATCGCCCGGGGCAGTCCCTCCGTCCGGGTGGGCATCACAAACAGGTCGGCGGCATCGAACTGCTGGCGGACCGCGTCCCCGGGGGGCAGCCATCCAGCGAAGGTGACCAGATCGAAGACCCCCCGCCGTAGGGCAAGCTGCTCCAGCCGGGGGCGGCACTGGCCGGTACCGACGTGCACCAGTCGCAGTGACAGACCGGATCGCCGGAGTATCGCCAGCGCCTCGATGAGGGTGTCGATTCCCTTGTGCATCTGCTCGAGGGAGCCGACCGAGACCAGCCGGTTGGGCGCGCCGAGCTGGTCGACCGTCCGTGGGTGTGGCGCGTAGGCCGCCTCGTCGAGACTCACGTCGGAGACCCCGACGCTCGGTGCCATCGGTCCGGCGGGATACCGGTCCTGCAGGGCCCGTTCGGTCACGTACGCTGCCGCGATGGCATCACGGCACTGCCGGCGAAGGTTCGCCGTGATCCGATTCCGCAGCACCGGCCGCAGCGGGTGCCGGAGGACACCGGGGGCCAGCAGGTCGTACGGATCACCGACCACCTCCACCGCGTAGGGCCGGCCCTGCCGCTCCAGTGCCGAGGCGAGCAGGGTCCCGATCGGCGAGGGGACCCGCAGGATCACCGCGTCCGCATCGGTCACCGCGTCGATCACCGAGCGGCGAATCTGTGCCCGCCGCAGCAGATACTGCCGTGGTCCGACGTAGTACGGGACCGGCCAGACCTGCACCCCCGGCCCGTCGACACGTACGGCCTTGTCATCGGGCGCTGCGATGTCGGCGACCCGCGCGACAACCCGCACCGTGTCGAAGGCCGACAGATAGCACGTCCAGGACGGGTAGGCCGGTGGGATGCGGGTCCACACCGCCCCGTCCGGGGTACGCAGGAACCGCACCTCGGTCGTAACCGCCACCCTCATCGGTCGACCCCTGCGGCTCGGTCGACCCCTGCGGCGGAGTACTCGAGGATGTCCACCACCTGCCCGACGGTCACCCGACCGTCGAAGAGGTGGGCGGCGCGCTCGCGGGCGTGGTCGCCACGCTCCGCCAGGCGACCTGTCGTGAATTCCTGGTACGCGGTCTCCAGCGCCGCCTCCAGAGCGGCCACGTCCCCGCGTGGTACGACCCAACCGCTCTGCTCGTCGACGGTCTCGGGTAGTCCACCGGCATCGCTGACGATGCTGGGGATGCCCATGGCCCCGGCCTCCCGGGCGGCACCGTGGGCCTCGGACAGCGATGGGCTGATGCTCACGTCGGCCGCGCCGTAGTACTGCCGGACGTCGAGCACCGACTCCTCCCAGGTGATGCTCGGGTCCGCCGCGACATCGAACCGGTCGAGAAGCTTCTGGCGGTGCTTTTCGCCGACCTCGGTCCAGCCCGCGCCGACCAGCAGCAGGTGGGACCGGGGGTGACGGGCGTGGAAGGAACGCCACGCCGCCAGCAGCAGATCATGGCCCTTGTGTCCCTGCCTCCGGTCGACCATGCGCTTCGGCGCGTAGACGTACGACACCATGACGGCGACGAACGCGTCCTCGTCGATGCCGATCTCGGCTCGTGCCTTCGCGCGTTGTACGGCCCACTCAGGCGATCCGGCGGGGTGGCCGGCCGCGAGCCAGGCCGGGGTGAAGCGGTTCAGGTCGATACCGAAGTGCGCGACCGGGCGGCGGTGTTCGGGGCAGCCGAGCTGACCGTAGCGGCGCGAGATGTCGGCGGTGCTGCAGAGCGTGACGTCGTCCAGCCGCCACAGCAACCGCTCCACCTGGCGGATCGTCCGGGACTCCAGATACAGCGGGCCCGCCGAGGTGTACACCCTGGCCAGCGGTAACCCGATCGTGGAGAGGCGAGCCGCGAGGGCGGTCGCGTGGAAGTGATAGTGGAGGACATCGACGCGTAGCCGTTGGATCAGGCGACGCAGCTGCCACAGGCCGCGTACGGTGGCGATGTTCGGCCGGAACGTAAAGTCGAATGGCGCCTCGACCACCTTGAAGCCATCCGCGGCGAGGGCCAACGAAAGTCGGCCGTTGCCGGGCGGCAATATCGCCACGACGTCGTGGCCACGCCGCCGCATCTCCTGAGCTTCCAGGAGGATCCACGGTGCGCCGCTGTTGATTTTGCACAGCACGGCAATCCGGAGCCGTTTCATGTTGACCTCTTACCAGTCCGGAGATGTCACTAATTGCATCTGCGCGACCACTCTAAGTAGTCCCATTGGGACATTCGGGGCTAATTGCGCAAATTGCAAAAGCTCTCACTATTGCTGGGTACGTCGCCGCCGCCGCCCGCCGCCAGGGGGCCCAACGCTCGCCGTCAGGGGGCCCAACGCTCGCCGCCAGGGGGCCCAACGCTCGCCGTCAGGGGGCCCACCGCTCGCCGATCAGCGGCCAGAAGCCACGGACCAGGAAGACACCGAAAGCCAGGATCGCCACACCGCCCAGAGCCTCCATCCAGACGACGAGGAAGTCGGGCCGCTGCCGAGCGTCCTGGATCGTGCCGGAGGGGTCGGCGGATACGTACCGCACCTGCATGGTGCCGCCCTCGACCGGTTCCGGGTCCACCCGGAAGTCGTGGACGTCGGCCTCCACCCGACGGCCATCCGCAGTCGTGAAGGCGACCCGGACAAAGCTGTCATCGCCCAGCCGCCTTACCTCGAGGACGGCCGCCGGCACCACGATGCCGTGATCACGAAGAGCGACCGCCTGCCGGTAGGAGCCGAACGCGATCACCCACAGGATCACGGTGAGCGTCACCGCGATGAGCCCTGTCGCCACGACGGACGTCCGGGTCACTCGGCGGGATCTCATCGTCGGGGCCGTCCTAGCACAGTCGAGGTGATCCCCGATGGTAAATGCTGTTGAGCGGGCGATCCGGGTGTGGGATGGTCCCGGACGTGACGGACTACCGTACGGTCAACCGGGCCAACTGGGACGAGCGGGCCCCCGCGCACGCGGCCTCCCCGGACTACGCCGTGGACCGCTTCCTCGAAGACCCGGGCTATCTCAGCGACGTGGTCCGGTTCGACCTGCCGCGCCTCGGTGAGATCGCCGACCTGCGGGCCGTACACCTGCAGTGCCACATCGGCACCGACACCCTCTCGCTGCACCGGCTCGGCGCCCGGGTCACCGGGCTGGACTTCTCCGGTGCCTCCCTGGCGCAGGCCCGCAGCCTCGCCGCCCGTACCGGCGCGGAGATCGACTTCGTCGAGTCCGACGTCTACGACGCGCCCCAGGTGTGGGAGCCGGGCAGTTTCGACCTGGTCTACACCGGGGTGGGTGCGCTGTGCTGGCTGCCGGACATCCGACGCTGGGCGCAGGTGGTCAGTACGTTGCTGCGACCGGGCGGCCGGCTCTTCCTTCGGGAGGGTCACCCGATGCTCTGGGCGATCGACGAGACCCGGGGAGATGGCGTGCTCGCCGTGAACTACTCCTACTTCGAGCGCCCGGAACCGCTGGTGTGGGAGGAGCCTGGCACCTACGTCAGCACCGATGTCGCGTTCACGCACAACACGACCCATGAGTGGAACCACGGGCTCGGCGAGGTCGTCACGGCGTTGTTCGAGGTTGGCCTGGATCTCACCATGCTGGTCGAGCACGACAGCGCACCGTGGGACGCGTTGCCCGGCCATTCGGTCCTCGACGAGCACGGCGAGTGGCGGCTGGCCGATCGGCCCTGGCGCCTAGCCCAGACCTACACCCTGCAGGCCCGCAAGCGCCCCTGACCAGCTTGTCAGTGGGGTTCGGCGGCACCGGGCAGCCTCCGTCGATGATCACGTTGTGGCCGTCGAATGTCCCGCGAGAGGTGGGACGGCCGCAGCCCGACCCTCCATAGCCGGCGTAGATCCGCTTTCGTGTCGTGCATGAGCTGGACATGGAAATAGTTCAGGTGTTCCAGCGTGGCGAACAGGGCGAACCCGAGACCGAGCCAGGAGTTGCGGCCAGGCTCGGTAATGGCCGCGTAGCCGGTCACTGCGAGGCAGATGGCCAGCAGAGGCAGGTTGACGACACGGGCGGCACGAAAGATCCGAGCGCCGGGAAGACCACGTCGACGGGTACGCATCTGGTGCAGCTTGGCCAACCAGTAGCCGGCTCCCTCGACCAGCAGCACCCCGAACAGGAGGAACCCCAACAGGTTGGGCAGCGTGGCCGGCAGCCCGGTCACCACGAACCACACCACGCCCTGCACCGGAATATTGATCAATTCCATGGTGGCGAGCGAGCGCAGTCGCCGGTGCACCTTCAGGAGCGAGCGGTCGGCGGGATATGTGGCGACACTCATGTCGATCAAGCTAACGGAGGTTACCAAATCACCGTTACCTAGAGTGGTACCAGGATCAGGCCGCCTCTGCCTTCAGTTGCTGGATCCGCTGCCGTAGCGCCTCTTCGGTGCCCGGCGGCGGCGGATCGCCCCGCTCGCTACGCCAGCGGGCGAACGCCAGGTTCAACTGCGCGGTGTGCAGGCGATGTATCCACAGGTAGTTGCGATGGTTGCCGCGCCACAGTGCCTGGATCCGCATCCGAAAGCGCAGCGACGCGTTCACCAGAACGGAAACCTCGGCCCGGGTGACCGCAGCGTGCGGACTGTCGGCTTCCGCCTGGAGGTGCCGGTACAGCGACCGGGTCTCCAGGCGCAGCGCAATGACGATGAGAAACAGCAGTACGGCGAAGGCCGGCCCCTTGAGGACGATCAGATTCAACGGCTGTGCGACAAAGAGCTGAACCAGCGAATTGTCCGACTCCCAGTAGATCCGTCCCATCGCGAAGATGTCCCAGATCAGGTGGGCCGCCACCGCGAAGGCGAACCCACCGCCGGCACAGACCACCCGTTTGCGCCAGTCGGTGAGCTGCATGGCCAGTCCGACCCCGGCACCGATGATCCCCGTGTACGTGGCATGGCTGACCAACAGGCCGGTGACCTGCCGATACCAGTGCTGGTAGAGCACGGTGTCGAAGCCACTCGTCATGTAGGACATCGACTCGACGAACTGGAAGCCGAGGCCCACGCAGGCACCAATGACGATGCCGCCGAGCATGCCGTCGACCCGCCGCCAGGCGAGCAGCACGATCACGACGACGCCAGCACCCTTCACCAGTTCCTCCGGCACTGCCGCGGCAGCCGCGTGCGCGATGATCGAGGCAGTGCCCGGCAGCACCTCCGCGGTGATGACGACGTGCAGGATCCCCTCGACAATCTGGGAAAAGTAGCCGGCGACGAGCACCCCCCAGGCGAAGGCGACCAGGACCAGCAGCCACGGTGGCTTGCGGTTGCGCTGCATCCGACGAAACGTCCACAGGGCGAATACGGTCGTCGGCAGGCTCAGTAGCGTGCCCTGCCAGGCCAGCCCAGCCTGGAGCAGGGCGACGAGCGCGAACATCGTGGTCGGGATGGCGAACACCAGCGCCCCACCGATGGCCCAGGTGAGGAAACGAGCGCGCGGGGATCTGCCGGAAACCGAGACTCCGATGACGACGGCGGCGGCAACGACGGCAGCGAACATCGCCATGCCGATGACCACCATGTTGGCCACGCTCAGGACGCGTACTCCAGCGTCGTCGTCGCGGATGAGGCCGACGGCCGACGCGGCGGCGATCAGCAGCAGCAGCCCCTCACCGATCGTGAAGGCCACCCCGAGCCGGTCGAACCGATATGTCTTCGGGTCCGTCGTTGCCGGCGCGCTGCTCGGCTGCGGTGCGCTGACCGGCGGTGGTGCGCTACTCGGCTGCGAAGTCGGCTCGGTCATCGTTCGATCTTCACGTGCACCCAGGCGACTATTTCCTCCAGTTGGCCACCCTGGACGGTGGCCAGCACGAACTGGTACGTCCCGGCGGGCACCGCGCCGGCAGTGCTCACCGGCACCGGATCGGTGCGCAGCTCGGCCAGCTTCGACAGGTCGACTCTGTTGGTCTGGTGGCCGAGCGAGTCGTACCAGGCTGCCCGTAACGGGTCGGAGCGCACCGTGCCGATCGACCGCTCGGCGATCGTAGCGACCGGCACCTCTCCCAGCTTGAAGGTCTGCTGTGGACGCTCAGTCATCTGCCTGGTCGTCGGGTCGTATGCGTAGAGCAGGATCGGCAGCGCGGGCGAGCGTTTCGGCGCGGTCGGCCAGGACACCACCAGCACGACGGCGGAGACGAGGAAGGTGACCACCGCGAACAGGCCGAGGATCGCCACCACGCGTACCGGTAGGCGGGTCTCCACGGACTCGGTCCCGTCTGACATGACCTCCTCCGCTTCACTCAGGTGGGTTACCCTAACCCACACGGACGCGATGAATGTAAATCTGTGCGCGTACTGGTGACACTCGGTCGAATCCTGTCACCTGGAATTGGGAGGCCATGTTCAGCGCGGACTCTGCCGGTGGCCTGGCCGAAGGCGTACCCATCGACTGCGGCGGAATGGCCGACGGCCTGGCCGGCTGCTACGGCGCACTTCCGGTCGTCGGCATCGCCGCGGCCCTCGCCATGGGTGGTGCCGCGCTCGCCGGCTACACGCTCTTCTCCGTCCTCTTTCCGCAGGTGCTCAACGCCCTGCTGGGCGTGCCCACTCCAACCGCCGTGCCCACTCCGACCGTCGTGCCCACTCCGACTGTCGTGCCGACTACGGGCACCAGCCCCATGGGTACGGCAGCAGTCGCTCCTGCGACAGCTACCCCGATCGACACCGGCCCTCCGTTGGGTACGTCGGCTATGCCCGGCACGGCTCCCCCCGCGTCGACCGGGGCAGCAAACTCGAACAGCCTGCGCCGTTCGACCGGTCCGACGGGCAAGGGCACACACAGTTGGCAGCTCGACCCGACCACGGTGGGGGGCGACCCGGCTGGCCCGGGAGCCGAGCAGACGTTGATCGAGGCGTCGCGGACGATGGCGGACGCCATCCAGCAGGCAGCCGCTGGTGGAAGCATCTCCAAGAGCAAGCATCCGGGCATGGCCGGGGCGCTGATGATGCCGAGCGGTGAGATCACCGTCCACACCAGCATGAAGATAAACAAGAGCACGACGCCACCGACCCAGCCGTCGGTGCACCCGGTCCTACAGGCACTGCTCGACCGGATCGCGCAGCAGTTGCCCATGACCGGTGCCGGGCATGGCAGGTGCTCGGAGGTCGCCCTCATCTCCGATCAGCTCTACCAGCTCGAACAGCAGTGGACCAACGAGGGCAAGCCGGGCACACTCGACGCGTACGCCCGGAGCAAGTTCGACGGCGCGAAGATCGTCACCCATCAGCTCGGTCAGGCGTTCAGCGACGGCGCTGTGTTCCACCATGGCGACTACCGTCCGCCGTGCCGCTCCTGCGAGGTATACGTACCCGATCTTGGCATCGAACCGGTCGTGGACACGGAGCGGGTCGTCGCCCCGAGTCCGCCGTCTGAAACCGGTGTCCTGGGCGACGGGCAGGCTCTGGTCGATTCCCGCCCGTACGAGGATCCGCAGGGCCTGAACCCACCATCCGATGCCGACCAGCAGGCGCTGGAGAACGAGGTTCCCAGGGAAGCGGACAACCAGCCGGAGGTCCACCCCGATCCCCGGGAGGGCCGGTGGGCGAGCCTGGTCAACGACGGTGGCCCGCAGAAGTTGGGCCGCAACAACAACTGTGCCGACGTCGGCTTGTCGTTCCTCTCCACCTGGTACGGCGATCCGCAGGTCGCAGCCAGCGCCGCCGACCCGAAGACCATGGAGGCGGGCAGCACCGCCCGTCAGGAGCAGTGGCTGGGCGCCAACTTCGACTCCCACGGCACCGGCCCGGCCGCCTTGGCCGCCCTCGCCGATCGGCTCCGCCAGGCCGGGCCGGGCTCCTCCGCACTCATCATCACCAGCTGGACTGCCCAGGCCGGTGGCGGCGCCCACACCTGGAACGCGGTCAACCACAACGGCACCATCATCTGGGTCGACGCCCAGAGCAGCAAGATCTCCGACACCGGTCCGATCCACACCACCGTCGTCGACGGCGTATGGTCCATCATTCTCGACGCCGACGGCGACCCGTTGAACATCGCGGGTGATGGTCATCCCGAATAGGGACCGCTTTCGCCAATAGTGGCGGACTGGCGGCAGGGCCGGATCCAGCTACGTTGCGACAAACGGTCACGCTCGCTGTCCGATGACCGACGAGCTACTGACTGCTGTGGACGTTGGGGTGCTACCCCTCTCTCAGCGTTCGGCTGAATAGGCCGGGCTGGCCGAGTAGAAGGAGCCGCCTCATGTTCCCGTTTCCGGACGAAGCGACCAAGAAAGAACTTGATCTCGGACGGCGCGAGGTGTTCCAGACCTACCGGGTGTTGATGGCCTGCGAGTTGCAGCGGCTACGCCCCAAGGTCGAGGCGCTACCGGCCGGCTTGCGCCGCGACCAGTTGACGGCCCGGTTGAGCAAGGTCGAGGCCCTCGCCGGCGGTGCCTGGATACAGCAGATCACCGTACGCGGCGCGACAGTCGAGCAGGTGGCGACCCTGTTCAAGGAGGTGCAGGACTCTCTCGACGGGATCGTCCCATCCATCATCGGCAATCCCTACCTTGCCGCCGCCGTAGATGAGTTGCAGAAAAATATTGTCGACGTGCTGGCAAATCCCAGCCATTCTTCGTACGCCGCCGTCAACACCGCGTTCGGGCGGCTGTTCGGGTCCGCCGCCGTGGTGGCGAAGCAGCGTTTCACGCTGACTGTCACGGCGTTGCAGGACCTGCTCAAGCGTACCGACGGCCGTCGGTCGGGATTCGTATACAACCCATCGCTGCCCGCCGGAATGGGCGCCCTCGCCAGCGGTCAGGGCAACACCGCGATCATCAACGTCGGCCGCGACGCACTCGACGGCACCATGCACCTCTGGGACCTCGCCGCCACGCTCACCCACGAGGGGACACACACCCTGGCGGAGAACCCGACGGTCGACATCGTCTACCGCCACCGCAACGCCGCCTACTACCTGCAGGGCCAGATCGGGCTACAGAATGCCGCCAACTTCGAGCAGACCGTCTACGAGGCGCTAGGCAAAGGCGGCCCGTTCCCCACCGACCATGAAGTGGCCGCAATGCGGGGACGCACCGCACCCCGGATGGATTCGCTGCACACCGTGCTCGCGTCCCGGATCACCCGCGCCTGGGTGCGTACCTTCGACTTCACCTACCTCGACTACGCCAAGACCGACCTGCCCAAGCCGGTCGCGCTCGCGCTTACCGACCTGCCGCAGGGCCCGGCGTACGCGCCGTTGATCAAGGCGTACATGGACGCCCTGCACACCGCGATGCTGGCGCTGATGCGGGCGGAGGAGCGGCTCGTGGTGCGGGCCGAGCCGAAGGTGCTGAACTACTCGACGGTGTACAACCTGGACGGCCCCATCCGGTTTACTATCAATGCCGATCTCGCCGACCAGGCATCCATGCCCGAGATCCTGCAATGGATGCTCGACGCCCTCGTCACTGCGGCAAAGTGCCAGATCCCCAAGAATGCCCAGCAACTGCTGGACTTCATCCTCAAGATCGAAAAGCTCGATCGGGACAACCTGCACAACGTGCTCGACGACTTCTACGGTTCGTTCCGCTGACTGACGGGCTGGTATTCGACGGCGACGAGTAGGTGGTCGGAGGCGAGCCAGCCGAGGGCGGTGTCCGCGACGGTGTGCCGGTGCACTCGGCCGGCGTGTGTGGGGCCGGTGCGGTGGTGGATGCGGTCGGGGCGTTGGTCGCCGTGGGGGTTCTCGGGCCAGTGGCCGGTGGTGGGTTGCCAGGATGCGTCGCAGGTGATGGCGGTGTCGTGGAAGCCGGCGGTGTGCAG
>NZ_JBSFTE010000048.1:0-17754 GCF_053590565.1 Micromonospora sp. NPDC003197
GGAACCTCCGTTCGGGGCAGCAGGCCGTGAAGCAGGAAACCCGGCGGGCGACCGCCGGAATCCCCGCCCTTTAGGGCAGGGAGATGTCAACCAGGTGGAGCACACCGAGCGGTACAGCCGGGCGGTGGTACGGGTCGACGGCAATCTGCCCCGCACCCGCTGGACTATCGAGCCGATCCAGCTGGAGGAACTGGTCCTCAGCTATCTGACCCGCGCCAGCACAGCGCCCGGTGACCGGTTGGCATCCACAGCAGGGCAGGTGCTGCGATGATCTGGCTGACCTGGCGGCAGTTCCGCACCGAGGCACTGGTCGGTGTCGTTGCCCTGGCCCTGCTTGCCGCCTACCTCGTCCACCTCGGCCTGGACATCCGGGACGCGTACGACTACTACCGTGCGCAGTGCCCGAGCCCGACCGACTGTGGTACACAACTGAGCCAGTTCACCACTGACTACTACAACACGCTGCTCTACCTGGCTGCGCTTGTCGGCCTCATCCCGGGACTGCTCGGCATGCTCATCGGGCTACTGCTGCGCCGCACTGTGCCAGCGATGGCGCTGACCATCCTGACCTTCGTCGTCCTCCAGTTCTTCGTACCCAACGTGGTGCGGCCGATCCTGCTGCCACCACAGCACCTCTCCCTGCCGATGACCGCTCCTGCCATCAACCAGGCACGTGGCTTGGGGAGCATCTCCGGCGCCCCCGTCGTGAAAGGGCTGACCGTGCCTAACGCCGAGATCACCGACGTGAGCGACCTGCTCACCGCGCACGGTCAGCCCCTCGACGAACGGACGTTCGACGACTGCCTTTCGAACCCGCCGAAGGTCGGCGCCACCGAGGGACCCTTCGGGGACGCTGCGGTGTGCCTGGCCAACCTCGACCTGCACGTCGACATCGCCTATCAACCCCGCAGCCGCTACTGGAGTTTCCAGTGGCTGGAGTCGGTGTTGTACCTGGTGTCGACCGGGCTACTGGTGGCCTTCGGGCTCTGGCGGATCCGCCGCCGGAGCTAGGCCGCGGTTACGGCGGCACGAGGTATCCGGACACCGGCTGGTGTCAGTGCGGCGCGCCCGGGCCAGGGGGTCATCCACCCTGGCCCGGGAAGTCGCCTCCGGCGCGGACTGCGGCCGTCGGTGCTGCTGCCGTCTCCGCCGCCTCCGTCGGCCCTTCGGTGACCAGGCCGCCGATGATGGCCGCCGCTACTCGTGGGTCTGCACCCCGGCCCACCGCCGTACCGATGAGGTAGGCCGCCAGCGGGCCCGCCGGCCGGCACACCCCGTGTGCCACCTCGCGTACCACGTCGAGGAGCGCGGCGATGTCCTGCTCGGACAGCTCCGGGGTGTCCAGGGCTGCGGCTGCGCCCACGAGCCACTCCCACAACGGGGCCTGGGTGTCCATGGTCGAACTCCTGTCCGGTCAGGCAGCTCGTCGGGCGAGGCTGCTCATCTTGACTGCGGTGTAGACGGCGGCCGCCAGCGCCACGTCGGAGAGGAGCATCAGCCCGATGGCGTACGAGCCCTGCCCGCCATAGACCCAGCCCATGATCAGTGGCGGGACGAAGCCGCCGAGGCCACCTGCCGCACCGACCAGGCCGGTGACGGTGCCCACCTTGTCGGCGGGGGCCACCTTGCCGACCAGCGCGAAGACCCCGCCGCTGGCCGCGCCGAGCAACACCGCCATGCCGAGGAACGCGATCGTGCCGAGCGGCATCAGCGCCGGCTGGAACGCCTGGAGGACAGCGAACGCCGCCGTCCCGGCGAAGCACCAGACCAGCACCGGCACCGGGTGCAGCCGGTCGGAGAGCCAGCCACCCACCGGCCGGGCGATCACCGCCAGCACCACGAACCCGGCGGTACGCATCGCCGCGTCCCCGGTCTCCAGCCCGTACGCGGTACGCAGGTAGGCCGGCAGGTACACGCTGAACGCGACGAAGCCGCCGAAGCCGACCGCGTAGAGGAAACACAGCTGCCAGGTCGCGGTCAGCCGGGACACGTCGGCCAGCCGGGCAAACGCGGAGCCCTGCGGACGCTGTCGGCCGGGTGCGTCACGTAGCAGCAGGAACGCCAGCACCGCGTAACCGGCCAGCACTGCGGCGACCAGCAGGAACGGGGTCTTCGCGCCGTAGGTGTCGGCGAGCTTCACGGTGGTGAAGTTGGCGATGGCGGTGCCGCCCATGCCGATGCCGAAGACACCGAGGGCGAAGCCGCGGCGGGCCGGCGGATACCAGCCGGAGACGACGGGTACGCCGACGGCGAAGGCGGTGCCGCCGATGCCGAGGAAGAACCCGGCGATGATCAGGGCCGAATACGAGGAGACGTACGACAAGGTCAGCACCGGGATGATGGTGGCGAGGCTGACCAGGGGAAACATCACGCGGGCGCCGTACCGGTCGGTCAACGCGCCGACCGGGATGCGGCCCAGCGAGCCGACGACCACCGGTACGGCGACGAGCAGCGACTGGGCGGCGAAGCTGAGGTCGAGGCGGTCCTTGATGCCGGGGCCGAGCGGACCCAGCAGCGCCCAGGCCCAGAAGTTGACCAGGAAACCGATGGTGGCGATGGTGAGGTTCAGCCCTGCGCTGCCGCCACGGGCAGTGGCGGGGCTGGTCGTGCCACCCGAGGGGTCCGCTGTCTGTTGACTCTTGGTGGTGCTCATGGATCACCTCATGGGAAGTGTCGTCCGTGGCAACGGGGATTGCCGGTGGCCCGGAGCCCAGGTGCCGTTGCTTCAGCGATTAGCCTCGACGGGGTAGCGGTGGTAGTTGAGGGCCGTAAGTCCCGGGCCTCGGGTGGCGTCAGCCACCGGCGAACGGCGGCAGTACGTCGACCGTGGCGGCGGCCGGCAGGGGAGCCGAACGGTCCCGCCACTGGACACCGTCCACCAGGTAGCTGCACGCGACCAGGGCCGTCGCCAGCGCGGGGCCATGCCGGTGAGCGAGGCCGGCCAGCAGGTCGCCCAGGGTGGCGGCGGAGGTGTCCTCCACCGCCACCCCGGCGGCGGCCCGGGCTCCGGCGAAGTAGCGCACCCGTACCGTGCTCATCGGCGGGCCCTGCGGCGGTCGTTGGTCGGCGTCGGCAGGCGCGGTGGGCCATCCCACCCGGGGCGGGTGGGACGCAGACCGGCCCGGGCGTCGCGGCTGCGGTAGACCACGTACGGGCGGGTGGCGTAGCCGATCGGGGCGCTGAACGCGTGCACCAGTCGGGTGAACGGCCAGAACGCGAAGAGCGCGAACGCGGTCAGGATGTGGATCTGGAAGCCGACCGGTACGCCCGCCACTATCTCGGGGTCCGGGCTGAGGTAGAACAGCGACCGGAACCACGGGGAGATCGTCTCCCGGTAGTCGTAGCCGTCGCCGCCCACGTTGGCCCGTACCGTGCTGAACAGGCCGAGCACGATGACGGTGGCCAGTACGACGTACATGGCCTTGTCGTTGCGGGTGGTGGCGGCGAAGACCGGACCGGTGAGTCGTCGCCGGGCGACCAGGATCGCGAGCCCGATCAGGGTGCAGAACCCCGCCACGGTGCCGATGAAGACGGCCATCAGGTGATATGCGTGTTCGGTGATGCCGACCGCCTCGGTCCACGCCTTCGGGACCAA
Organism: Micromonospora sp. NPDC003197; assembly: GCF_053590565.1. Classification (NCBI taxonomy): domain Bacteria; kingdom Bacillati; phylum Actinomycetota; class Actinomycetes; order Micromonosporales; family Micromonosporaceae; genus Micromonospora; species Micromonospora sp. NPDC003197. Next base: position 3,596 of record NZ_JBSFTE010000048.1, read on the forward strand.
CAGTCCACCGATGTGCCCGACGAGGACCATCAGCACGCCGAAGTGGAACAGTGGGCTGCCCCAACGCAGGATCGTCGTCTCGTAGAGCTGCGACGAGCGGGTGGTCCAGCCAAACTTGTCGTAGCGGTACCGCCAGATCAGGCCGCCGAACAAGATGGCCATGGACAGATAGGGAAAGACCACCCAAAGCAACACCTTCATGGTGCCGGCCTTTCGTTCGAGGCTGCGGGGCTCTCTCGCTTCGCTCGTTCACTCCTCGCGCTCACCGATCCGGCCTTTCGTTCGCGGCTGCGGTACTCCGCTTCGCTCGTTCACTCCTCGCGCTCACCGACGCCCTCCGGATGTGGTGTCGACGAGTCCGAACGGTTCCAAGCCCACCTGCTCGACCGGCGGACCGGTACGGGCCAACTGCGCGGCGGCGGCCAGGTCCACAGGCTGCGGCGGCGGCAGCATCTCGCGTATCGCCACCAGGCAGTACTGGTAGACGGACCTCTCCGCCGCCAGGGACTCGGTGAGCAGGTCCAGCCCGACCCGGTTCTCCCGCAGCAGCCGCCACCCGCCGTCGTCGGCCGCCGCCAGGTCGAGCACCGCTGGCAGGTAGTCGGGCAGCTCGCCGTCGATCACGGCCAGGCCCGCCTGCTTGTACGCCCCGGTGAAGCCGACCAACGCCTCACCGCGTTTGCGGGTGTCCCCGGCGGTGTAGTAGGTCAGGTGCAGGCAGCAGCGGCGGCGGAAGTCGAACAATTGCACGTACTCGGCCCGCAACAGGGTCGGGTCGGCGTCGGCCCGGTACGCCGTCACCGCGCGCAGTGGCGCGGCGACCGCCTCGGGCAGTTCGTCGAGCGCGTCCCGGAGCACCGGTATGGCGGCCAGCACCTGCTCGTCGGGGTAACGCAGCAGCAGTGAGGCCGCTCGGGCCGCCACCATCCGCCAGATCACCTGGTTCACTGGTCGCCTCCGTCCGGGGACTCCGGCTTTCTTGTCTGGGGTGGGAAGAGCCCGTCGGGACGACCCCTGCCGTCCCAGTTGAGCAGGTTGACCCGACTCGACTTGTCCTGCGGCGCGGCGACCGTGTCCGAGGTCTGTCGGTTGATCAGCATGTGGAAGGTCTCCACCTGGATCGGTGCGGGCTGGCCGGAGGACTCACCGAACGGCCCCTGCCCGTACGGACCACCGCCGCCCATGCCCGGCCCGCCGTCGTACTCCAGGCTGCACTCGGTGGCGATCTGTTCGAGCCGGTGCGCGTTCTCGGCGTGCGCGGCCGGGATGACGTAGCGCTGCTCGTACTTGGCGATGGCCAGCAGCCGGTACATGTCGTCCATCTGCCGGCCGGTCATGCCGACCATCTCGGCGATCGACTCGTCGGCCGGCTCGCCCAGGTTGATCCGCCGCTGGTAGGCGCGCATCGCGGCGAGCCGATTGAGCACCGCCCGTACCGGGGTCGGGTCCCCGGCGGTGAACAGGCCGGCAAGATAGTCCACCGGGATGCGCAACGCGTCCACCGCACCGAACAGGTTGCCGGCGTCCTCACCGTCGTGGCCGGTGTCGCGCAGCACGTCCACCACCGGCGACAACGGCGGGATGTACCAGACCATCGGCATGGTCCGGTACTCCGGGTGCAGCGGCAGGGCCACCTGGTACTTCATGACCAGATCCCAGATGGGGGAGCGCTGCGCCGCCTCGATCCAGTCCTCCGGGATCCCGGCCGCGCGGGCGGCAGCGATCACCTCCGGATCGTTCGGGTCGAGGAAGACCGAACGCTGCGCCGCGTACAGGTCGTGCTCGTTCTGCACCGCGGCGGCCGCGGTGACCGCGTCAGCGTCGTAGAGCATCAGCCCGAGGTAGCGCAGCCGCCCGACGCAGGTCTCCGAGCAGATGGTGGGCTGGCCGATCTCGATGCGCGGGAAGCAGAACGTGCACTTCTCGGCCTTACCGGTGCGGTGGTTGAAGTACACCTTCTTGTACGGGCAGCCGGTGACACACATCCGCCAGCCCCGGCACCGGTCCTGGTCGACCAGGACGATTCCGTCCTCGGCCCGCTTGTAGATCGCCCCGGAGGGGCAGGACGCGGCGCAGGCCGGGTTCAGGCAGTGCTCGCAGATGCGCGGCAGGAAGAACATGAAGGCTTTTTCGTACTCCTGGCGTACCTGGTCGGAGACCTTCGCCAGGATCGGGTCACCCGCCGCGATCTCGTTACCACCGGCCAGCGAGTCGTCCCAGTTGGCACTCCAGGTGATCTTCGTGTCCTGGCCGGTGAGCAGCGACTTGGGCCGGGCCACCGGGGTGTCCTCCCCGGCCGGTGCGGTGAGCAGATGCTCGTAGTCGTACGTCCACGGCTCGTAGTAGTCCTGCATGGACGGCAGCTTCGGGTTGGCGAAGATGCTGAACAGCTTCTTCACCCGACCGCCGGCCTTCGGCTTGAGCCGCCCCGACCGGGTACGCACCCAGCCGCCCTGCCACCGCTCCTGGTCCTGGTACGTACGCGGATACCCCTGCCCGGGCCGGGTCTCCACGTTGTTGAACCAGACGTACTCCACCCCGGACCGGTTGGTCCACGCCTGCTTACAGGTGACCGAGCAGGTGTGGCAGCCGATGCACTTGTCGAGGTTCATCACCATCGACATCTGTGCCATGACCCGCATCAGTACTGCACCTCCTGGGAGCGGCGGCGAATCACCGTGACCTCGTCGCGCTGGTTACCGGTCGGCCCGAGATAGTTGAAGGCGAAGGAGAGCTGCGCATACCCGCCGATGAGATGGGTGGGCTTGACCAGCAGCCGGGTCAGCGAGTTGTGGATACCGCCGCGCCGTCCGTTGATCTCCGCCTTCGGCACGTCGATGACCCGCTCCTGGGCGTGGTACATGTACACCGTGCCCTCGGGCATCTTGTGCGAGACCACGGCCCGACAGACCACCACGCCGTTACGGTTGACCGCCTCGATCCAGTCGTTGTCCCGTACGCCGATCTTGATTGCGTCGGCCTCGCTCATCCACATCGTCGGACCGCCCCGGGACAACGTCAGCATCAGCAGGTTGTCCTGGTATTCGGAGTGGATGGACCACTTCGAGTGCGGGGTGAGATAGCGGACCGTGATCTCCAGTTCGCCGTTGCGGCCCAACCTCGGCTCGCCGAAGAGCTTGTGCATGTCCAGTGGCGGCCGGAACACCGGCAGCTCCTCGCCGACCTCCTGCATCCAGTCGTGGTCCAGGAAGAAATGCTGCCGCCCGGTCAGCGTGTGCCACGGCTTGAGCCGCTCGACGTTGATGGTGAACGGCGAGTACCGCCGCCCGCCGTGCTCGCTGCCGGACCACTCCGGACTGGTGATCACCGGCACCGGACGGGACTGGGTGTCGGCGAAGGTGATCTGCTTGCCCTCGTGCTCGGCGGACAGGTCAGCCAGCTTCACGCCGGTACGCCGCTCCACGTCCTTGAACCCGACGGTGGCCACCCGACCGTTCGTGGTGCCGGACAGCGCCAGGATCGCCTCGCAGGCGTGGATGTCCTTCGCCAGCGACGGTTGCCCGTCGGCGGCCCCGCCGCGTACCGCGCCGTTCTTGCGACGCAGGTATTCCACCTCCGGACTGACGTCGACCGACACGCCCTTGCCGGTGGTGCCGAGGGAGTCCATCAGCGGCCCGAGCGCGGCCATCTTGTCGGCGATCGCGCCGTAGTCACGCTCGACGACGACCAGTTTTGGCATGGTCTTCCCCGGCACCGGTGTCTCGCCGGTGACCGCCCAGTCGCGGACCACCCCGTGCGGGGTCGCCATCGCATCGGGGGTGTCGTGCAGCAGCGGTGCCGCGACCAGATCCTTGCGTACGCCCAGATGGTCGGCGGCCAGGGTGGAGAACGCCCGGGCGATGCCGTGGAACGCGTCGAAGTCGGTCCGGGTCTGCCACGGCGGGTTGATCGCCGGGGTGAACGCGTGCACGAACGGGTGCATGTCCGTGCTGCTCAGGTCGTGCTTCTCGTACCAGGTGGCGGCCGGCAGCACGATGTCGGAGAAGAGCGTCGTGGAGGTCATCCGGAAGTCCAGCGACAGCAGCAGGTCGAGCTTGCCCTCCGGGGCCTCGTCCCGCCAGGTCACGTCCTTCGGGCGCAGCTCCGGCGGGGCCTCGTCGGCCCGCAGCGACGCGTCGGTGCCGAGCAGATGCCGCAGGAAGTACTCGTTGCCCTTGGCCGACGAGCCGAGCAGGTTGGCCCGCCACACCGTCAGCACCCGGGGCCAGTTCTGCGGCGCGTCCGGGTCGGTGCAGGCGAAACCCACCTGACCCGCCCCGAGCTGCTCAGCCACCCAACCGGCCGGGTTGTCCGGTGCGGCGGCGACCGCCTCATCGGCGAGGTCCAGCGGACTCCGGTCGAACGTCGGCATGCTCGGCATCCAGCCCAGCCGGGCCGACTGGGCCAGCAGGTCGGCAGTGTGCCGGCCGGCGAAGGTGCCCTTGCCGGTGGGGGAGGAGACCACGTCGGCCGAGTACGTGTCGTAGCGCCACTGGTCGGTGTGGACGTACCAGAACGCCGTGCCGATCATCTGCCGGGGCGGCCGTACCCAGTCCAGCCCGAACGCCAACTGCGCCCAGCCGGTCGACGGCCGACACTTCTCCTGCCCGACGTAGTGCGCCCAGCCCCCACCGTTGACCCCCTGGCAGCCGGTCAACGTGACCAGGGCCAGGATGGCCCGGTAGGTGGCGTCGGAGTGGAACCAGTGGTTCGTACCCGCCCCGAGCAGGATCATCGACCGGCCACCGGAGCGTTCCGCGTTGTCAGCGAACTCGCGCGCGATCCGGGTCACCTGCACCGCCGGTACGCCGGTGATCGGCTCCTGCCACGCCGGGGTGTACGGCACGTCCCCGTCGTCGTAGTCGGCGGGCCACTGACCGGGCAGCCCGGGGCGGGCCACCCCGTACTGGGCCAGCAGCAGGTCGAAGACGTTGGTGACCAGGTGGGTCCCGACCCGACGGGTCGGTACGCCCCGACGCAGCACCTGCGGCGGGTCGGTGTCGAACCTGGGCAGCGACACCTCCACCGCCTCGCCACCGAGGCAGGTCAACGCCGGATCCAGGTCACCGAGGTCGAGGTTCCACTGTCCTGGCTCCTCGCCCCAGCGGTGCCCGAGGCTGCCGCGCGGTATGGCCGGCGCGTCGGTCGCGGTGTCCCACAGCACCGTCTTGAACGCCGCCTCCTTGTCCGTCTCGCCCAGGTCCGCAGCGGTGAGGAACTTGCCAGGCCGGTAGCTGCCGTCGTCGGTGGGCTCGAGGGTGATCAGGAACGGCAGGTCGGTGAAGCGGCGGATGTACTCCTCGAAGCGTGCGGTGCGCCGCTCGACGAAGAACTCCTTGAGGATGACGTGGCCCATCGCCATCGCCAGTGCCCCATCGGTGCCCGGCTGGGCGGGCAGCCACTCGTCGGCGAACTTGACGTTGTCGGCGAAGTCGGGGCTGACCACCACCACCTTCTGGCCCCGGTAGCGGGCCTCGGCCATCCAGTGCGCGTCGGGCGTACGGGTGACCGGGACGTTCGAGCCCCACATCACGAAGTAGGAGGCGTCCCACCAGTCCCCGGACTCCGGCACGTCGGTCTGGTCGCCGAACACCTGCGGTGAGGCCACCGGCAGGTCGGCGTACCAGTCGTAGAACGACAGCATCGAGCCGCCGATCAGGGACACGAACCGGGCGCCGACGGCGTGCGACACCATCGACATCGCCGGGATCGGCGAGAAGCCGGCGACCCGGTCCGGCCCGTACGCCTTGATGGTGTGCACGTGCGCGGCGGCGATCATCTCCTGGGCCTCGTCCCAGGAGATCCGCACCAGCCCGCCCTTGCCCCGGGCCTTCTGGTAGCGCCGACGGCGCTGCGGGTCGTTCTGGATGTCGGCCCAGGCGGCCACCGGGTCGCCGAGCCGGCGCTTGGCCTCCCGGTACATTTCCACCAGGACCCCTCGGGCGTACGGGTATCGCACCCGGGTGGGGGAGTAGGTGTACCAGGAGAAGGCGGCACCCCGTGGACATCCGCGTGGCTCGTACTCCGGTCGGTCCGGCCCGACGCTCGGATAGTCGGTCTGCTGCTGTTCCCAGGTGATGATGCCGTCCTTGACGTACACCTTCCAGGAGCAGGAGCCGGTGCAGTTCACCCCGTGGGTCGAGCGCACCACCTTGTCGTAGGAGGAGCGGTCCCGGTAGAACGCGTCCGCTTCGCGTCCGCCGATCTGGTAGAGCGCCCGCCCGTCCGGCGAGACGTCCGCTCGGCGGACCAGACCACCTACCGCCAGCAGTGCCCTCCCCGCGTTCTCGGTCGCTCGCGACATATGCCTCATTCCCTCGATCGATCACTGTGGTTACCACGTTCGTACCGGTCATCCCGGCTCGCAACTCGTGAGTGGAAACCAGCGCAATCGTGGGTCGATCGAGGGTGGTACACCCGGGTCGAAGGTCCCGAGTCGATCGACAGCCGAATACCGCTACCGGGCCGGCGCCGGCGTGATCCGGTCCCAGGCGTCGATCGGCAGAGTGATCACAGCGGCTGGGAACAGCCCGTGCTCCTCGTTGTCGATGTGCCGGACGAGCCGGTCGAGCGCGGCGAGCACCACGGACCAGTCCGGATCCGCACGGTCCACCGACCCGAGTACGCCGTGGATGTCGTCATGCTCAGCGCAGAGCGCGTCCACCCCCTCGGTGAGGCTGCCCTCGGCCCGCAACTCGGCGAAGAGGCCGTCCTCCTCAGCGCTGGTGTGCGGCAGCAGCAGACGGACGAGATCGTCCAGCCGGGTGAGACGATCACCGTTACCGTGCGTGATGGCGGTCCGCAGCCGGCCGGCGGCGTTGGTGATCTCCTCATGCTCCGCGCTGAATTGGGCGATCAACGGAAAATCCCGACAGCCGCAGTAGTTGCACACTGGTCCATCTCCTTGCCGCCTGGCCGGCGGTCGGCATTACGCCACCGGCCGTGGCTACCGGTGACCGGCCGACCGCCGGCATGGGTGAGCGATCCCATCCTCACCCCGGAGATCCCGCCCAAGTAGGGCCGAAAGACCCGACAAGACAGGAGTTTTGCTGGCGTTTACCGTTGTAACGTCAAGTGACGTGGAAACCTTCAGCACAGGTCCGGCCGGCGAGACGATCGACCCGTCCCGACACCGCGCGCTTGGTGCCGCCAGCCGGGTGACGATCCTGAAACTCGTCCGTGGTGCCGACGGCGGAATGAACACCACCCAGGTCGCCGAACAGACCGGCCTGCACCTGTCGACCGCCCGCGCCCACCTCGACCGTCTCGTCGAGGCGGGGCTGCTGGTCAAGGCGCGGGCCAGTGGCGGGCAGCCCGGCCGCCCCGCATGGCGCTACCGGGCGACAGCCAACGACGACGTACCGGCCCCGGCACCCTACCGCGCTCTGGCCGCCGCGCTGCTGGAGCACCTCGGCTCCGCCGATGGCGACGTACGGGCCCTGGCCGGTCGGATCGGCCAGAACTGGGGGAGGCACCTGGCCGCCGCCACCGCCCAGACCGGTGGCCCGATCGCCACCGCCCTGGGCGTCCTGCGTGGGCTGGGCTTCAACCCCAGCCTCGCCGGGGACGAGCCGGAGGCCACCGACTCGACCGGGCCAGCGGTCGCAGCTGAATCCACCGGGCCGACGGTGGCCGCCGACAGTGTCGCAGTCCACCTGCACAGCTGCCCCTTCCTCGAACTGGTGGGCCGCAACCCCGACGCGATGTGCGGACTGCACGTCGGTGTCATCCGGGGCGCGATGGAACAGGCGGGGGCACCCAACGGCACCGCCGTGCTGGAACCGTTCGGCGCACCCACCGCCTGTGTGGTCCGGCTCTCCCTCGGGGCACCGGAATCTACACAAGGCCCGGCATGACCGCCCCTGCACCGGTCCCGCCCCTGGTCCGTAGGCAACTACCCGTCCTGGAGACCGGCAGCACCGCCGCCACCGGCCGGGCGCGGTGGCACCGTCGCGCCTCCGCCCTGCCCCTGGCGTACCTCGCTGGCATCGTCGTCATCGGACTCGTCCACCCGTTCCTGCCCTCGTGGCGCTGGCTCGCCATCCACCTGCTGCTGCTCGGCGCGGTCACCAACGCCATCATCGTCTGGAGCGCCCACTTCACCGCCGCCCTGCTCCGAGTGCCCGCCCCGGCCCGCCGCCGCGCCGAAACCATCCGGCTGATCCTGCTCAACCTCGGCATCGTCGGCGTACTGATCAGCGGCGGCACCGACCAGCCCTGGCCGGGCGTGGCCGGCGCGGCCGTCGTTTTTATCGCCATCGTCGCCCACCTGGGCTGGCTGACCGGCCGGCTCCGGGCGGCGCTGCCGGCCCGCTTCTCGGTCACCGTCCGCTACTACCTGGCCGCTGCGGCGGCGCTGCTGGTCGGCATCCCGATCGGGGCGTGGATGCTGGTCGTCGACGACGACAACCGGCCACGGCTGCTGCTGTTCCACGCCCACGTCAACCTGCTCGGCTGGGTCACCCTGACCGTGCTCGGCACCCTGCTCAGCCTCTGGCCGACCGTACTGCGTACCCGGATGGCCGAGGACGCCAGCCGGGCCGCCAGCCGGGCCCTACCCCTGGTCCTGGCCGGCCTCGCGCTGCTCGGCACCGGGCTGCTCGCCTGGTGGCGGCCGGTGGCTGTCATCGGGCTACTGCTGTTCGCCGCCGGTACGGTGATCGCCCTCCGACCGGCCGTCACCATCGGCCAGAACAAGCCGCCCGCCTCCTTCGCGGCGTGGTCGATTGCCGCCGCCGCAGGCTGGCTGCTGGTCGCTCTCGCCATCCAGACCGGCACGCTACTGACCGTCGCCGGGCCTGCGGAAGCCGCCGACGTCTTCAGTGACGTGCTCATCCCACTGCTGGTCGGTTTCGCCGCGCAGGTCCTGATCGGATCCCTGGCCTACCTGCTGCCGGTGGTGCTCGGCGGCGGGCCCGACCGGGTCCGGCACCGCACCGCCGCAATCGACCGGCACTGGGCGCAACGGGTCACCATGGGCAATGCCGCGCTGGTCGTCTTCCTCCTTCCGGTCTCGCCGTACGTGCGGATCACCACCTCACTGCTGGTCCTGGCCGCCCTGGTGCAGTTCCTCGCCCCGGCGGCCCGGGTCCTGTTCACCGCCCGGAGGTAACCGGTGCCCCAGCCCATCGCCCCTGATCCACTTCCCGCCCCCGCCCCCGCCCCCGCCCCCGCCCCCGCCCCCGCTCCGGTTTCCGGCCCCGACCTGGTACCTGGAACCACCCGGCCGCTCACCGGTGTCGCCGTCGGCCTGGTCATCGTGCTGCTCGCCACTCTCGTTGGCGTGGCAGCCCAAGGGGCCACCGCCCCCGCCACCGGATCCACACCGACCTCGGCCACCGTGCCGGCCACCGGTCGTACCACCACGATCGCGGTGACTGCCGACGGGATGCGGTTCCACCCCGACCAGATCACCGTCCCCGCCGGCGACCGGTTGGTCATCGAGTTGACCAACCGCGACCGCCGTCGCCATGACCTCGTCCTCGCCACCGGGGCCAAGACCCCGACCATCGCCAGCGGCGACACGGTACGACTCGACGCCGGAGTCGTCAGTGCCACCACCGAAGGCTGGTGCTCCCTCCCCGGGCACCGGCAGGCCGGCATGACCCTCACCATCGTCACCACCGGAGGCCCAGCCAGTGCCGACCCGTCGGCCGACAGCAGCGCCAGCCAATCCGGTGCTGGCCACGCCGAGCACGCCGGCACCCCCACCACCGGTCAGACCGACCACTCCGCCGGCCGGATAGACCCGATGGTTGACCCCGGCGCCGGGTTCACCGCCCGCGACGCCACCGCACCCGCCACCCCGGGCAGCCGGCTACACCGCCTGGAACTGCGCGTCCAGGAGGTCGACCGCGAGGTTGCCCCCGGCGTACGACAGAAACTGTGGACGTTCAACGGCACCGCCCCCGGACCGATCCTGCGCGGCCGGGTCGGCGACACCTTCGAGATCACCCTCGTCAACGACGGCAGCCTCGACCACGGAATCGACTTCCACGCCGGAGCACTCGCCCCCGACCAGCCCATGCGACCCATCGACCCGGGGCAGCGACTGGTCTACCGGTTCACCGCCACCAAGGCCGGCATCTGGATGTACCACTGCTCGACCATGCCGATGCTGCACCACATCGGCAACGGCATGTACGGCGCGGTGATCATTGATCCACCGAATCTGCCCGCAGTAGACCGCGAATACGTCCTCATCCAGTCCGAGCTCTACCTCGGCCCCGACGGTGAACCCGGCGACCTGACCAAGATGCAGGCGGAACGCCCCGACGCCGTCGTCTTCAACGGCTACGTCTCCCAGTACGCCCACCGCCCGCTGACCGCTCGCCCCGGCCAGCGGGTACGGATCTGGCTGCTCAACGCCGGCCCCAACCGCGCCAGCGCCTTCCACATCGTCGGCGCCCACTTCGACACCGTCTATCGGGAAGGACAGTGGCAGCTCCGCCCCGGCGACCCGGGCGCCGCCCAGGTGCTCGACGTCAGCCCCGCAGGCGGCGGATTCGTGGAAACCGTCTTCCCCGAAGCGGGGAACTACCCGTTCGTCAGCCACATCATGGTCGACGCCGAGCGTGGTGCCCGAGGCACCTTCCAGGTCAGGTGAGCCACGATGACCACCATCTCCGCGACCAGGGCGGTACGACGGCCGGCCCGGCGTCGTACCGCCCGCCAGTTCATCCCGCCGCAGCACGGGGCGTGGGCGATGCTGGTCGTACCCTGGCTGGTCGGCATGCTCGCCGCCGGCTTCCGTTGGACGCACCTGCCGCTGCTCGGTGCCTGGCTGGCCGGCTATCTGCTCTCCTACTACGTGCTCCAGGCGGTCAAGACCCGCCGGCCGGGGCGGTTCCGCAGCCAACTGCTCGCCTACACCCCGCCGACGATCCTGCTCGGCGGCCTGGTGCTCGTCCTGCATCCGGCCCTGCTCTGGTACGCCCCCGGCTACGCCGCGCTGCTCGCCGTCAACGTCGGCTACGCCGGGCTACGGCGCGAACGTGCCGTTGTCAACGACCTGGCCTCGGTGCTCCAGAGTTGCCTCATGGTGCTCGTCGCGGCGACCGTCGCCGAAGTGCCGGTGACCCAACTCGGTACGGAGTTCCTGGCGGTACTGGCCTACTTCACCGGCACCGTCCTGTACGTCAAGACGATGATCCGGGAACGCGGCAGTACGACGTACCGGGTCGTTTCGGTGCTCTTCCACCTGCTGGCCCTCGGGCTGTCGGTCTGGTGGGGATGGCCGCTCACCGTACTCTTCGGGCTTTTGCTGCTGCGGTCCTGGCTGCTGCCGCAGCATCGAGCCACCCCCAAGCAGGTGGGCATTCTGGAGATCGTCAACTCCCTGTTGCTGGTCGTCGCACTCGCCCTTGGTTGAACAGCGCGATCGGTTTGGAGCCCACGACCCCGGGAAGCCAACGGTCGAGCAGAGGGACGGGCGACAACATCGCCCTCATCGCCAGGAGGGAAGACCGACATGGGCAACCGGGATCAGCTCCACGAGATGCGTCAGCGTGCCCACGAAGCGGGCATCCAGGGCAGCTCGAAGATGAGCGAGCAGCAGCTGAAAGAGGCGTTGAAGAAGGTCGGCAAGGGGATGGAGCCGGCGATGGCCAAGCAGCAGGCCAGGCACTGACAGCCTCGTTTGAGCTGCGCGGATGCGGGCCCGGCTGGACCGGACCCGCATCCGCTGCGTCGCTATCGGTCGGCCTCCGCGAGAGCCTTGATGCCCGCCAACGTACGCTGCATGCTCTCCCGCAGCATGTCGAGACGACCGGACACCTGCTTCTCCTCGTCGCCGAAGCGCTCGATGGCGAGGCTGAGGCCGGAGCGCCCCGGGCCGATGCGCACCGACTCCCGTAGTCGGACGCCTTCCGCCTCCGGCTCCAGGTCGAACCGCCAGGTCGCCGACCCGCTGGCGAGATCGTCCGTGGCCGGACCGAACCGGCCGTCGACGTCCATGGCCGCCCAGGCGAAGACACGGCACGGCTCCAGCTCGACGACCTGCGACAGCATCCGCCATTCGCCGAACCATCGGTTTCGGTTGTAGCCGAGGAACCGGGCTCCGAGCGTCGGCTCGGCTGCCCCGTCGAGCCATTCGACCCGGTGTAGTTCGTCGCTCAGTCGAGCCGGCAGCTCGATATCGACCACCAGCTCCCAGACTCGGGGCAGCGGTGCCGCGATGAGGATCTCGGATTGTGTGTGCGGCCCGTCGGCGTACCGCATGTGCCTACTCCCTGTCTCTCGTCAACCCAGGGCCCGGCCCGGTGTGATCGACCATAGTGGGCTTTTTTCGAGGACGGGGTTCGTGGGGATCGACACCTGTCACAGGCCGGGCAGTGCGAACGGCCGCAGTGCCGCCGCGACGTGCCTGGCACCTCGGCATCTTCTTGACCCGTTGGCGCGAGTTGGAGGACGCGGTGGGTTACGCCGTGGCTGCCTTCGGGTAGTGGCGGCGCAGGTTGGCGGCGCTGACGCGGTCGAGCGCACGGTCGGACAGCATCCGGGCCAGGCGGGTGAGCAGAGCGGCATCCCGGCCGATGGTGTAGCGGGTGCGCGGTCTGCGGGTCGTCACGACCTTCGCGATGACCCGGGCGGCGGCGTCGGCCGTCAGGCCCGCCGCAGTGCCCGAGGCCATCAGCGTGTTGATCGCCTGAACCAGACTGCCGTAGCGTTCGTCCTGCTCCGGCGTCATCTGGGCGGCCAACTGGTTCGCCGTCGCGATCCCGCGGGCGGCCATCTCCGTGCGGACGCCGCCGGGTTCGACCACGACCACCTGTACGCCCAGCGGCGCGACCTCCCGGCGGAGCGAGTCGCTGACCGCCTCCAGGGCGAACTTCGCGCCGGCGTACGCGCCGTAGGTGGGCATGGCGATCTTGCCGCCGACCGAGCTGATGTTGATCACGCGACCCTTGCTGCGCAGCAGTGCGGGCAGGAGCGCCTGAGTGACGGCGATGTGGCCGAACAGGTTGACTTCGAACACCCACCGCCACTGTGCCATCGGCAGGGATTCGACCGGGGCGTTCACTTGGATGCCGGCGTTGTTGACGAGCGCGTGCAGCACGCGCGAGTCGCCGGCGACCCGCGCGGCGAGTGCCTCCACCTGCTCGGACTTGGTGATGTCGAGGATGACCGGCTCAATGCCGGTCGATCGGATGGTGTCGGCGTCACGGTCGCGTCGCACGCCGGCCAGGACGTGGAATCCCTGGCGAGCCAGTTCGCGGGCGGCTGACGCGCCCATGCCCGTGGAGGCTCCGGTTACGACGACCAGCCGCTGGGCTTCCGATGATGTTGTCACGAGCAACAATGTATGCGTCGACAACAATGTTGTCAACGGCAACTTTCGGCTAGGATGAGGCCGTGCCCGCCTACCACCACGGAAACCTCCGCGCGACACTGCTCAACGCCGCCGAGCGCAGCCTGCGCCAGCACGGGGTCGACCAGCTTTCGCTGCGTGAGCTGGCCCGCGAGGCCGGCGTCAGCCACGCCGCGCCCCGCCGCCACTTTCCGGACCGTCAGGCGTTGCTGGACGCACTGGTCGAGGCCGGCTTCGCCCGGTTGGACACCGAACTGCGCGCTGCGATCGTCGTCGCAGGGGAGGATTTCGGGGCTCGCCTGCACGCCGTGGCGGCGGCCTATCTGCGCTTCGCCACCGAGGACGCCGCGCTGCTGGAGCTGATGTTCGCCGGCAAGCATCGTGAGGGCGCCGACCGGCTGGTCGCAGCCGCCGCCGTGCCGTTCGGCCTGATGTCCGACGTGATCGCGCAGGGCCAGGCCGAGGGAGTGCTCGCTCCCGGCGACCCGGGGCGCGTCGGCGTCGTGCTCCTTGCGACGCTGCACGGCATCGCCACGCTCGTCAACGGCGGGCTGGTCGTCCCCACGCTGCTCGACGGCATCGTCGAGACCGCGGTCGACCAGTTCATCCGAGGCTCGAAGGCCTGACCCAGCGCGTACGACGAAGGGCCAGCCCCGGTGTGGGCTGGCCCTTCGTGGTTGCTTGTTTGGAGGGGCCCCTTTCTATCGTTTTCTGTATAGGAGGGGGCCCTTCCTATCGTCACTGGGTTGCCTTGCCTCAGGCGGAGTAGCCGCGGGTGGCGATCCAGTCGGCGAGGTTGTCGGTGTCCATCCAGTAGGTGGCGGTGTTGGGGTTGGCGGAGTCTGCGATC
>NZ_JBSFTE010000049.1:0-11510 GCF_053590565.1 Micromonospora sp. NPDC003197
GCGTGCCCTCATCCGGCAAGCCCGTACCCACTACCGCTGGAACACCCGCCCCACCACCCGCCGCCTCAAATAACACCTACTGACGGTCCCTCTAAGTGATCGGAACGAGGAGCGCGCGTGCCGGGGCAGCTCGCGTGGGACGCGGCGGCGCCGGCATGCGCGTTGAGCTTGCGAGCCCCGCAGTCCCGATCGGAGGAGCACAGTGATCGGAAAACCGTCTCGGGTCGGGAAGGTGTTTCAGTACCTGGCGCTGCTGGCGTACCTGGTCTTCCTGGCGTTTCCGCTGCTGTGGCTGCTCTCCACCTCGTTCAAGCCACCCCGTGAGCTGGTCAAGCTGCACCCGACGCTGATCCCGGACAACCCGACGTTCAGCAACTTCGTGCAGGCGTTCACCGAGCAGGAGTTGGGTCGGGCGGCCTGGAACAGCCTCCAGGTCTCGCTGGCCTCGGCGGTGCTCACCGTCCTGATCGCGTTGCCCGCGTCGTACGCCTTGGCTCGGTTCAAGAGCAAGCTCGGCACGGTGGCCCTGGGCTGGGTGCTGCTCTCCCAGCTCTTCCCGTTCGTGCTGTTGATCATCCCGATCTTCCTGGTGCTGCGGCAGGCGGGGCTGGCCAACACCCACGCCGGGCTGATCCTGATCTACGTGGTGTGGGCGCTGCCCTTTGCCCTGTGGATGTTGCAGGGCTTCGTCCGCAACATCCCCCGGGAACTGGAGGAGGCTGCCGCCGTCGACGGGGCCAGCCGGTTGCAGACCCTGCGTCGGGTGGTGTTCCCACTGCTCGCGCCGGGGCTGGTCGCCACCGCGCTGTTCTCCTTCATCTCCGCCTGGAACGAGTTCTTCTTCGCCCTGGTGCTGATCAAGACCCCCGAGTTGGCGACCCTGCCGGTGGCCCTGGCCCGGTTCGTCGGCATCGAGGGCACCGCCCGGCTCGGCCCCCTGGCGGCGGGTTCACTACTCGCCACCATCCCGAGCCTGATCTTCTTCGCCATCATGCAACGCCGGCTCTCCTCCGGATCGATGGCTGGCGCAGTCAAGGGCTGACCGCGTACTCGGCGCGGTCAGCCATCCCCCACAAAGGAGTGGTATCCCCCATGTCCCTGAAGAGATTCGGTCGTCGACTCGCCGCCACCGCGGTGGCGAGCGTCGTCGGCCTGGGCGCGCTCGCCGGCTGTGGCACCGGCGACGACGAGCAGAGCGACGGTCCGGTCAAGCTGCGGTTCCTCAGCCTGGCCTGGCAGAAGGAGTCGATGCAGGCCAACAAGGACCTGGTCGCCAAGTGGAACGCCGACCACCCGGACATCCAGATCGAGTACGTCCAGGGTGACTGGAACTCCGTCCACGACCAGCTGCTGACCTCGTTCGAAGGTGGCGACGCGGCGGACATCGTGCAATACGAGGCGTCCGGGATCGGTGACTTCAGCAAGCAGGGCTACCTGGCTGACCTGTCCGACCTGATCTCTGGTGACCTGAAGGGCCAGATCGAGCCGGGTATCTGGGACACCGCCACCTACGACGGCAAGATCACCGGCGTGCCGTTCCTGCTGGAGTCGCAGGTCGTCATCGCCAACAAGAAGCTGCTGGATGAGGCCGGCATCGCGGTCCCGGCCGCCGACGGCGGGTGGACCTGGGACGAGTTCCAGGCCAACGCCCAGAAGCTCACCACGGCAGGCCGGTTCGGTGCGGCCTGGGCGCTGAAGTCGCCCACCAACCGGGTGCTGAACCTGGCGTTGAACTACGACGGCAAGTTCTTCTACACCGAGAACGGCAAGACCGAGATCCGGGTCGGCGACGGGGAGAAGGAAGTCCCCAAGCGGATCCACGACATGATCTACACCGCCAAGTCGGCGACGCCCGAGGCGTTGGGCATGAGCGGTGCGGACACCCTGCCCGGCTTCTTCGCCGGCAAGTACGCGATGCTCCCCGGCTCGGTCTCGCTGCGTCAGCAGATGGTGGAGCAGGCACCGGAGGGCTTCGAGTGGGTGACCCTGCCCCCGATCAAGGGCCTGTCCAGCACCCAGGCGGCGAACCCGCAGACGCTGTCGGTCTCGGCGGACTCCAAGCACAAGAAGCAGGCCGTGCAGTTCCTGGAGTACTTCCTCAACCCGACCAACATGGCCACCCTGGCCAAGGGGGACTGGCTGGTGCCGACCGGCAAGCAGGCCAACGAGGAACTGGTCAAACTGACCGGCGGTAAGCAGGGCTGGGACGTGGCCGCGGACAGCGCCGCCGACCTGACCGTCGCGCCGTTCCAGAAGGCCGACGGCTACCCGGAGTGGAAGACCAAGTACGCCACCCCGGCACTCCAGCAGTACTTCGCAAACAAGATCACGCTCGACCAGATGGCGACCCAGCTGGTCGACGGTGGGAAGCAGGTTCTGAGGTAACCATGGGACTCTTGCTCGACAAGTCGGTTGGCTGCCTGGTCGGTGCTGCGGTGGGCGATGCCCTCGGCGGGGCCACGGAGACAGCCTTGCCCGAGGAGATCCAGGCCCGATTCGGCGGCTGGGTCGACGGCATCGCGCCGCCGTTCCACGCCAACTGGGCCACCGCGCGGCCAATGGCGCCGTACCACAAGGGCGACGGGCACATCACCGACGACACGTTGATGACCCACGCGCTGGTGCGGGCGTACGCCAAGAAGCGCGACCACCTCGACGCGTACGACGTGGTGGAACTGCTCGTGCCCGACCTGATCGAGCGGGTGGTCTACATTCCGGACCTGGAGCGGGACGGGCTCACCTTCCACCGCCTGGCCGCTGCCGAGCGGTGGTTGGTGACCCGCCTGCACCACGCCCACGCCGACCCGCGTGAGGCGGGCGTGGGCAACATCGTCAACTGCGGTGCGGCGATGTACATGGCACCGGTGGGCATCGTGAACGCGGGCGACCCGGCCGGGGCGTACGCCGAGGCGGTGGAGATCGCCGGAGCCCACCAGCACAGCTACGGGCGGGAGGCCGCAGCGGTCTTCGCCGCCGCGGTCGCCGCCGCCATGGCACCGGGCGCGACCGTCGACGACGTGGTCGGCGCAGCCCTGGACCTGGCCCGGGACGGCACCCGCGCCGCCATCGACGCGGTGGTCACCCAGGCCCGGGAGTACGACGACTGGCGCGAGGCGATCAAGCCGCTGCGCGCCGCCATCGCCCCATACGACACGGTGGGCGAGGACTACCGCCGCCCGGGTCTGGGTGCACGGCGGCCCAGCCGGCTGCACTCCATCGAGGAACTGCCGGCCGCGTTGGGCATGCTGGTCGTGGCGAAGGGCCAGTTCCGGTCGGCGGTGCTCGGCTCGGTCAACTACGGGCGGGACTCCGACTCGACCGCCACCATGGCGGCGGCGATCGCCGGGGCGTTGGGGGGTGCCGAGGCGGTACCCACCGAATGGTCGTCGGTGGTGGCCGAGGCGTCCCGGGTCGACCTGGCCGAACCAGCCCGGGTGCTGGCCGAGGTGGCGGGTGCGGTGTTCACCCGCGACCAGGAGCGGTTCAGCCGTCGGGCCGCCCGGTTCCGGGAGCTGGCGCTGGGTGGGAGCGCGAGGAGTGAGCTTGCGAGCCCCGCAGTCGCGACCGAAAGACTGACCTGATGAGACTGACCTGGGTGCAGCCGGAGGACCTGCTGCCGCACGAGCTGGCGGCCAGCCGGGACGAGGGCCGGGACGTGTCGGCGGTGCTGGACCGTTGGGTGGCGGCCGGTGGGTCGCCCGACGCGCCGGTCAGTGGCGCGTCGGCCACCCCGGCCGGGCCGGCACTGCGGGCGTTGGCGGCGAAGCTGCTCGACGTCTGCGACGCGTTGCCGGCGGCCAGCTCGGCCACCGAGCCGGAGACCCTGGACGCGATCCGGGCGAACTGGCCGGCGACCTGGGCGGTGTCGGCCGGGCCGGTCGACCCGGACCGGATGCACGGGGCCTGGCTCGGCCGGGCCGCCGGCTGCCTGCTCGGCAAACCGGTGGAGAAGATCCACCGGCAGGGCATCCGGGAGATTCTGGAGGCGACCGGTCGGTGGCCGCTGTCGGCGTACTTCACCGCTGTCGGGTTGCCGGACGACGTGGCGGCCCGCTGGCCGTGGAACCGGCGCAGCAAGGTGAACAGCCTGGTCGAGAACATCGACGGGATGCCGGAGGACGACGACCTCAACTTCGCGCTGCTGGCGCTGCGCGTCCTGGAAACCCGGGGACGGGACTTCACCAGCGAGGACGTCGCCCAGGCGTGGCTGGACTGGGTGCCCGGCGGTCGGGTCTTCACCGCCGAACGGGTGGCCTACCGCAACCTGCTGCTCGGGCTCGCCCCGCCGGCCACCGCGTTGCGGCACAACCCGTTCCGGGAGTGGATCGGCGCGCAGATCCGTACCGACGTCTACGGCTGGGTCAACCCCGGCCGGCCCGATCTGGCCGCCGAGATGGCCTACCGGGACGCGGCGGTGAGCCACGTGCGGGCCGGCGTGTACGGGGCACAGTGGGTGGCCGCGATGACCTCCGCCGCCCTGGTCGCCACCGACGTGGACACCGTGCTGGACGTGGGCGAGTCGGTGCTGCCACCGCAGAGCCGGTTCGCGGCGACGGTACGTGAGGCGCGGGCGCTGGGCGCGTCCGGCGCCGACTGGGAGTCGGTGGTCGACGAGCTGTACGCCCGGCACGGGCACCTGCACTGGGTGCACGTACGCAACAACGCGGCGCTGGTCGCCGCCGCGCTCGCGTACGGGAAGGGTGACTTCCAGCGGTCGATCTGCGCGGTGGTCAGCGGCGGTTGGGACACCGACTCGACGGGGGCCACGGTCGGCTCGATCACCGGGGCGTTGACCGGGGCGGCCGGGCTGCCAGCACAGTGGATCGGGCCGTTGCACGGCCGGCTGCGCAGCAGCATCGCCGGCTTCGACGGGATTGGCTTCGCCGAGCTGGTCGACCGGACCCTGGGATTGGCAGAGCGGGCATGACCGGGATGGAACAGCAGGCATGACGGGGATGGGGGAGCAGGCATGACCGCACGGGTGGTGGTGGTCGGCAGCGTCAACCTGGACCTGGTGGTGAACACACCGAGCCTGCCCCGGCCGGGGGAGACGGTGTTGGGGCACGGGTTCGACACCGTACCCGGGGGCAAGGGGGCGAACCAGGCGGTGGCCGCCGCCCGGGCCGGCGGTGAGTGTGCCTTTGTCGGCGCGGTCGGGCAGGACGGTTTCGCCGGCCAGCTGCGCGACAACCTGGCCGCTGCCGGGGTGGACGTGACCCGGCTCCGGTCCGTCCCCGGCCCGTCCGGGGTGGCGCTGATCGCGGTGGACACCTCGGCCGAGAACTTCATCGTGGTCGCTCCCGGGGCGAACGGCGAGCTGACCCGGTTGGCGGAGGCGGATAAGGCTTTGGTGACCGCCGCCGACGTGCTGCTGTTGCAGTTGGAGACCCCGCTGACCGCGGTGACCGAGGCCGCCGAGGCGGCCCGCGCCGGCGGTACGACGGTCGTGCTGAACGCCGCCCCGGCCCGGTCCCTACCGGCGGAGCTGCTCGCCCTGGTCGACGTGCTGGTGGTGAACCAGGGCGAGGCGGCGGCCATCGTGGGACGCGACGACGAGCCGGACGCACTGCTGGACGCGCTGCTGAGGCTGGTGCCCCGGGTGGTGCTGACGCTGGGCGCGCGGGGCGCCGCGTACGCCGATCGGGCCGGGCTGCGGTCGATGGTGGCCGCGCCGCGCATCGACGCGGTGGACACCACCGCCTCCGGTGACTCGTTCACCGGGGCGTTCGCGGTCGCCTGGGCTGACCGAGTCGCCCCGGCTGAGGCGTTGCGCTGGGCGTGCGCGGCGGGGGCGGCCTGCGCCCGGCGGGCCGGTGCCTCCACCGCCATCCCGACCCGGGACGAGATCGACGAGTTGTACGCCACGACCTACGGAGCGACAGGGTGAACCTGGACCCCAATTTCAACCCGTACGTGCCCCGGCCGATCGACCAGTCCACCGAGGTGCCGCTGGCCCCGGAGGCCGACCTGTCGGTGCTGGACGAGGCGAAGATCTTCGCCGCCCCGGACGATCCGGTGCACTGGCCGGCCTGGCGGGAGCGGATCACCGCGTGGCGTACCGAGGCCAAGGCCCGGATCGGCTACGACGGCAGCCACTACGACGAGATCCCCACCGACTGCTTCAGCGTCTGCCTGGCCTGGCTCTGGGACGAGACGCTGTACGACCACGAGCGCGGTGTCTTCACCGTCGAGCGGTTCATCGCCGAGTCGGAACGGGACTTCGGCGGCTTCGACGGGGTGGTGCTCTGGCACGCGTACCCGGTGATCGGGCTGGACGACCGGAACCAGTTCGACTACTACCGGCAGGTGCCGGAGTTGCCGGCGGTGGTCCGGCAGTTCCAGGAGCACGGGGTACGCGTCTACGTCGACTACAACCCGTGGGACACCGGCACCCGCCGGGAGTTGGCCGCCGAGGCCGAGCAGATCCCCGACGCCGAGGTGGTTGCCGAACTGGCCGGGCAGCTCGGTGTGGACGGCGTCTTCCTGGACACCCTCAAGGAGGGGGCGGGCGAGCTACGCAAGACCCTCGACGCGGTACGCCCCGGGCTGGCGCTGGAGGGGGAGTCCCGGGTGCCGCTGGCCCGGATCGCCGACCACGGCATGTCCTGGGCGCAGTGGTTCGCCGACTCGCCCGTACCGGGGGTGCTGCGGGCCAAGTGGTTCGAGCGGCGGCACATGCTGCACCACACCCGGCGGTGGAACCGTAGCCACCTGGACGAGCTGCACTCGGCCTGGCTCAACGGGGCCGGCATGCTGGTCTGGGAGACCGTCTTCGGGGTGTGGGTCGGCTGGAACGACCGGGACCGGGCGGTGCTGCGGGCGATGCGCCGGGTGCAGACCAGCCACGCCGAGTGGTTACGGTCCGAGGACTGGGTGCCGCTGGCCGACCACCCGGGCGGTGACCTTCCCGTGTACGCGTCCCGCTGGACGCACCAGGATCAACCACTGTGGACGATCGTCAACCGGGGTACGGCGTACGACGGGCCGTGGCTGGTCACCGACACGCGTTCCGGGCAGCGCTTCGTCGACCTGGTCACCGGGGCCGAGCTGACCGTGACTGCGCTGCCCGACGGGCGGGTGAGCGTCGGCGGGACGCTCCCGGCCGGGGGCATCGCGGCGGTCACTGTCGCCACCAGCGACACGACGGTCGCCGCCACCTCCGCCCCGGCGGTCGCCGCCACCGCCGACGGGAACCTGCCGCAGCCCGAGCCGGCGACCGGTGACCCGAGCTTCCCGGCCCGGGAGGCGGTTCGCGTTGCCGTGCCGGTGGTGCCCCGAGCCGACGTACCGGAGGGGATGGTGGCGATCGACGGCGGGCGACGGGACCTGCTGGTCCGCTACCGGGTACGGGAGACCGGCCTGTACGGCGAAGCGCCCTATGTGGACGAATGGAAGCCGCTGCCGCCCCGGCTGCACGGCACCGGCACCCGGCACCGGACGGTGTCCCTGGGCCGGTTCGCCATCGATACCCACGAGGTGACCAACGCCCAGTTCGCGGCGTTCCTGGCCGCCACCGGATACCAGCCAGTACGCCCCGAGCGGTTCACCGCCGGGCAGGGGCCGGCCGACGCGCCGGTCACCCACGTCGAGCTGGCCGACGCGCGGGCGTACGCATCCTGGGCTGGGCTCCGCCTGCCGACCGAGGACGAGTGGCAGGTGGCCGCCGAGGCGGGACTGATCCAGCGGCGTGACCCGCTGGTGTGGAACCTGACCGAGAGCGAGCACAGCGACGGTCGTACCCGGTTCGTGATCCTCAAGGGCGGCATGGCCTACCAGGCCGATGGTTCGGACTGGTACTTCGACGGTGGTCCGCAACCACCGGAGGTGAGCATCAACCTGCTGCTGCTCGGTGCCGGCATGACCCGCTCGGCGTCGATCGGCTTCCGCTGCGCCGCCGACCTGACCGAGACCGCCGCCGACCTGACCGAGCCTGCGCCGGACCGGCCGGAGACCGCCGCTGACCTGCCCGGGGAGGGTGCCGCATGACGCCGCTGCACGGGGTGAAGGTGGTCGAGTTGGCCACCCTGTTTGCCGGCCCGCTGGCCGCCGCGTTCCTCGGCGACTTCGGGGCCGACGTGATCAAGGTCGAGCATCCGGCCAAACCGGACCCGTCCCGGGGCCACGGCCCGGCCAAGGACGGGGTCGGACTCTGGTGGAAGGTACTCGGCCGCAACAAGCGCACCGTCACCGCCAACCTCTCCGACCCCGACGGTGCGGAACTGCTGCGCCGGCTGATCGCCGACGCGGATGTGCTGGTGGAGAACTTCCGGCCGGGCACCCTGGAACGCTGGGGGATCGGGCCGGCGGAGCTGCACGCCATCAACCCCCGGCTGGTGATCGCCCGGATCAGCGGCTTCGGGCAGATCGGCCCGTACGCCCGCCGCCCCGGGTTCGGCACCCTGGCCGAGGCGATGAGCGGCTTCGCCGCTGCTACTGGCGAGCCGGACGGGCCGCCCACCCTGCCGCCGTTCGGGCTGGCCGACTCGGTGACCGCGCTGGCCACCGCGTACGCGGTGATGCTGGCCCTGCGCGGCCGGGACCTGACCGGGGCCGGGCAGGTGGTCGACCTGGCCATCATCGAGCCGATCATGGCGATGCTCGGCCCGCAGATCACCTGGTACGACCAGCTCGGCTACGTCCAGCCCCGGCTGGGTAACCGGTCCAACAACAACGCGCCGCGCAACGCGTACCGGTGTGCCGACGGGAGCTGGGTGGCAGTGTCCACCAGTGCGCAGAGCATCGCCGAACGGGTGCTGCGGCTGGTCGGCCGCCCCGAACTGATCGACGAGCCGTGGTTCGCCACCGGCAGTAGCCGGGCCGCGCACGCCGACGTACTCGACGAGGCGGTAGGGGCCTGGGTGGCGCAGCGGAACCGGGATGAGGTGGTGGCCGCGTTCGAGGAGGCACAGGCGGCGGTCGCGCCGGTCTACGACGTACGGGACATTCTGGCCGATCCGCAGTACGCGGCGCTGGGCACCGCCGTCACCGTGCCGGACGAGGACCTCGGCGAGGTACGCATGCAGAACGTGCCGTTCCGGATGTCGGCGACGCCGGGGCAGATCCGGCACGCCGGCCGGGGACACGGCCAGGACACCGATGCGGTGCTGACCGAACTGGGCCTGACCGCCGACGAGATCGCGGCACTGCGCGAGCGAGGCACGATCTGATGGCTGACGTCCCGCCTAACGGCGCTGATGTGGTCTCCGTCAGTGCCGCTGACATGGTTTCGCCCGCCGTGGCTGCGGTCGTCCCGCCGACCGTTGCGTTGACCTGGCTCTACGTGCCCGGTGACCGGCCGGACCGGTTCGCCAAGGCGGTCGACGCCGGGGCCGACGTGGTCATTCTCGACCTGGAAGACGCGGTGGTGGCCGGGCGCAAGGCGTACGCCCGGGACGCCGTCGCCGAGTTCGTCTCGTCGACGCATGCCGTGCCGCTACAGGTACGGGTCAACGAGCTGACCGGCCCGGACCTGCCGGCCGACCTCGCGGCGGTGGCCGGTCGACCGGGCGTGGCCGGACTGCGCCTGCCCAAGGTGGAGTCCCCGGTCGACGTGGTGACGGTGGCCGAGCAGCTGCCCGGCACCCCGCTGCATCTGCTGATCGAGTCGGCGGTCGGGCTGGAGGCGGCGTACGCCATCGCCAGCGCACATTCGACGGTGGCCTCGCTCGGGCTGGGCGAGGCGGACCTGCGCTCCGATCTCGGGGTGACCGGCGAGGAGGGCCTGCTCTGGGCGCGCGGCCGGGTAGTGGTCGCCGCCCGCGCCGCCAGCCTGCCGCCACCGGCCATGTCCGTGTACGCCAACGTCACCGACTCAGACGGGCTGGCCGAATCCTGCCGGGCTGGCCGGCGACTCGGCTTCATCGGCCGGACCGCGATCCACCCCCGTCAGCTTCCGGTCATCCGGGACGCGTTCCGGCCCTCGGCGGAGGAGGTCGACCGGGCCCGGGAACTGCTCGCCGCCGTCGCCGAGGCACAGACCCGCGACTCGGGGACCGTGGTGCTGCCCGATGGCCGGTTCGCCGACCGGGCGATGGTGGCCGCCGCGCAGCGCACCGTCGCCCTCGCCGCAGCACCCTGAGATCAGCCGTCGGTCATCCGAGGTCGCCGATCAGGGCGTCGTGGCGGGCTGACCAGCGCATCCGACTTCTTCGACCTGCACCCGGACGGCCAAACGCTCGCCGTCGGCACGATGCTCTACCAGGGGTACGGGGCCGAGATCCATCTGATCGACATCGACGCAGAGTGCTCGGGTCGGGGCGTGCGTGCGCCGTGGTTCCGTGCGGGACGGGGCAGCCAGGCGGGGCAGTGCCGTCTGTCCTGTATCGACCGTCACGGAGCGGGGTAACCAAGTTTCGCATCGGTACGCGTTGCTCTACGATCATGTTCCGCTACGGAGAGCCGCGTCGTGTGGTGCTGCCCTTCGCAGCGTAAACCCCCGACGAACTGGAGTTTTCTCGTGCGACGTCTTGTGGCGGCCACCGCCATCGCTGCGGCACTGACCCTGGGCATCACCGGCTGCGGCACCGAGGAGGAAAAGTCGGCTCCCCCGGCGGCGGCTCCGACGACCGCAGCGGCTGCGTCCACCCCCGACCCGAAGGCCGCGACCACGGCTGCCTGCAAGGAGGCGGTCAGCGCGGGCGAGACCGTCGCCGCCTCGATGGAGGCCGAGTTCAAGGCGATGCTCGACGCTGCGATGAGCGGCGACGAGGCGAAGGCGACCGAGCTGGAGAAGGCGTTCCGGGCGAAGCTCAAGGCCTGGTCGGACAAGCTGACCACCCTGGCCGGCCAGGAGGCCGATCCGGCGGTGAAGGCCACGTTCACCGAGGCGGCGGCGGCCATCACCGCGCTCAACAGCCCGGACGACAAGACGCCGTCGAACCAGGTGACCAAGAAGCTCGCCGAGGTGGCGCAGAAGGTCAAGACCGCCTGCGCCTGAGCATCAGGAGTTACCAGTAGCACCCGTTGTTCGGCCCCGGTACGACTGCTTGCTGTCAGTCGTACCGGGGCCGATGCCGGTTATTTCCCGGGCAGGATCACCGCTTGGGCGACTACCACCCGTACCCCGTCGAAGGTCAGGGCCGGGGATCCGTACAACTGGGTAGCCATCGGCGAGGGCCTGGCTCACCCGTTGACAGAAGGTCGCGTCGTCCGGGCCGGTCAGCAGGCGGTAGCGCAGCCGTTGTTCAGGCTTTTCCTCGGTCACGCCCTGACGGTATCCATCAGCGCACCGCCAGCCCAACCAATGCCGACGGTGCCCTGACCATCCGAGGCTGCGGCGACTCCCGTGGTGATTAACAGTCCGGAGGACAAGACGCCGGCGAACGAGGTGACCAAGAAGCTGGCGAGGTGGCACGGAATGTCAAGAACGCCCTGCTCCTGAGTTGGGTTAGGCGGCGGTACGCAAAGGTCGGGCCGGGGCAGCTGCCCCGGCCCCCCAGCCCCATAGTAAAGCATAGCGTGAAGATAGCCCGGATTGTTATTTGGTCGATGATGGTGGGGGGGGTTATATG
>NZ_JBSFTE010000049.1:11520-15799 GCF_053590565.1 Micromonospora sp. NPDC003197
TCCTCCCGTTTGTTTTTGTGTGGGTGGGGCGGGGTTCCCCCCGGGGGGGGGGGGGGCCCCCCCCCCCCCCCCCGACTCGACGATAGATCAGCTTCCGTTCATGATCGCCCGGATTTGTATTGGATCGAGGATGGTGCCGGCGTAGATCTGCATATCGTCGATGACACCGGCGAAGTATCCGCCATAGTTGTCCATGTACTTGTACCTGCCGATGTTGATGAGGCCAGTGGCAGCGACCCCGGCTGGCACGACCTTGGCCCCCTCAAGATTTCCGTTCACGAAGAGCAGCATCTGGGACGTTCCTGCGTCCCATGAAGCACAGATGTGTGCCCACGTGTCGGCGGTGACCATCGTGGTGGACTCGACCGAGCTGTAGGAGTTATCAGTGTATGAGGTGACGAACTCCCATTTTCGGTTCGGGCTGGTACGCAGCCAGAAGCCACTGGATCTCGTGGCTTCCTGGCTTAGGACCGTGCGATAGGTGAGGTCTGCGACGTTGTCGAGCTTTGCCCACGCGCAGAAGGTGTAGCCGGTCGTGGTGTTGATGGCGTTCGGCGCTGTTGCGTAGCTGCTGGTGCCGTTGAGGGTTAGACCCTCTCCGTTCTTGCCGACGCCGCCGGTCGTGGCACCTACCAGGGCCAGGTTTCGATTGTTGCCGGATGCGTCGGCGGTCGCGCCACTGGCAGTGTCGAGTTTCCAGTGCCCGGCGGGAGTGGTCTCCCGGGCGATCTGGCTAGCCTCAGTGCCGTTGAGAGCCACGTCATAGATCTGCACATCATCGACATCACCAGCCCACCAGTCTCCTGATGTGGCGTGCGCCGAGAGCGCCTTGCCGATCTGGAAGGGCCCGTTGGCGCTCCAGGCCTCGGATCGGCTGCTGGAGCCACGGAGGACACCGTTGACGTAGAGCTTCAGTTGGTTGGCCTCGGCGTCGTAGACGCCGACCAGGTGTGTCCACACCCCGAGCCGGGGTGCGACGCTGTCCTTGGCTGCCCAGTAGGTCGCGGACGTAGCACTGTCTGTCGAGGGGACTACGAACGCCCAGGCGTTGAATGCCTTGCTGTACTGCAGGTAGAAGCCGGATAGGCTGCTGCCGTCTTGGCTGGCGATGGTGCGGTAAGTCGTGGTGTTGTCCAGCTTGACCCAGGCAGCGACGGAGTAGCTACGACTGGTATCCACGATTGAGCGACCCGTGGTGGCGTAGTCGTTGGTGCCGTCAAGGCGAAGTGCCTTCGTGCCGACGATGTGGCCACTGCTGTTCCACGCCGGACCTGCGAGAGTTGCCGGGTAGGAGTCGCCGGCATCCGTCAACGTGCCGCCGGTTCCTTCGTCGATCCGCCAGTGAGCTGTGGCCGCGCGAGCGGTGGTGGCAGTGGCATTGCCCTGCTTCGCAACCTGTCCGAAGCCGGTGCCGCTGTTGGGGAATGTCCACAACTCCCGGCTACCCGGCTGACAGCAGTCCACGATTGCAGCGAGGTCGAGGTCTCCATCACCGTCGAAGTCGCCAACCGAGAACTGCGCCGTCTTCCGCCAGTCCCAGCCGTCGCTGCTTCCGGTGTCGCTGTCCCACCAAGTTGTGGGGGTGGAGAAGGCGCTACTGGCAGCCGTGAAGACCTTGATCGTGGTCTTGGCGCCGTGGTTGTACATGGCGACGATGTCATCGGCACCGCTGCCGCCCAAGTTCGCCACGGCATACTTTGCGGCAGACCCGGTGTACTGCTCGGGGTCCGTGTCCGCGTCACTGTCCCACCACTGACTGCCGGCGTCGAACGTGCTGCCGGTGGAGGTATGAACCCGCAGGGTGGTGCGTGTGCCGGTGGTGTCCTGGGCGACGGCGATGTCGGTCTTGCCATCGCCGTTGAAGTCGCCGGCGATGGTTTTGGTGCTCGTCCAGGTGTATGTCCCAGCGGGCTGGGTGTACCAGGTAGCAGCGGAGTCGAACGATGTACCGGTGGAGGTGTAGACGTACGCGGTCCACCCACCGGCACGGTCATTGACGATGGCGGCAGCATCATCGATGCCGTCGCCGTTGAAGTCGCCCGCGAAGACGCGTGCGTCGCTGAGCAACCAGGTCCCAGCCGACCGCTCCGACCAGTCGGCCCGGTATTGGTTTGTGTCGGAACGGAGGTTGAAGAGGCGTACCTGCCCGTCGCGGTCCTGCCGGAACATCACCGTGTCGGTACGGCCGTCGTTGTCAAAATCACCCGTGCCAGTCTTGATGCTGCCTGCGGCGTACCGGCCGTTAATACCACTGTCCCAGTTGATGACGGGCGCATGAAAACCACCGGTAGAGGACAAGAAGCTCCAGGCAGCGGTGCGCCCTTCGCCCATGTCCAGCACTGCCGTGACGTCTGCCCTACCGTCCCCGTTCATGTCCCCAGGCTTGCCGACAGCCGTAGCGCTGGAGACCGCCGCCATGAGGGTGCGCGGTCCGGTGACCTCAGCACGCTCGTTGCCAGCCTTGTCGACCGCCTTCACCCAAAGGTTTGAGACTGGCGGCCTAGGCCGGCTGGGGTTGGCCCAAAGAGTGATCGGGATGGTGGCCTTGCCACTGTCGTCAGCGGGGGCCCACAGACCGACGGCGTCGTCGAACCCGTATCGGTAGCCTGCGATGTCGTCATCGCCGCTGGCGGGATTGATCGTGACGGTTCCGACTGTTCCTGCTGCGACGCCTTCGGCACCGTCCGGATAGTCGGTGGAGGAGATGGTGGGGACGCCCGGGTCGGTAGCGTCGATGACGAAGTAACACCTAGGGGTGTACGGGCCGTAGGCCCCGCCAGTGTCGCGAGCGCGAGCCTGGTAGTAGTAGTTGGTGTCGAGTTCGAGGGCAGCGCTGGGCAGCGTTGGCCAGGTGATGACACCCCCGGCAGGGATGGTGGCGGAAGTCACAGGGCCGTAGGCGAGGGTGTCGTCGGCGGCCTTCCGAATCTCTAGATATCCGGTCAGGTTGTTGGCGTCAGCATCGGAGAGTCCGGCGGTGAATGTTGGAGTCTTCATACTCTCCGGGAGTCGGGCCGGGCTTGCTGTGCTGTTGCAGGGGGTCGGAGGGTAAGTGGTCAGCTCAGTCGGCACCCCTGGTGCGGTGTTCCACTCCACGGTGAGCTTCGCGGTTTTCGGGTGGAACCGCTTCTACTGCTGGTTATTGGCCTCGTCAGGTGCCCGAAGTCCTAGAGTGAGCTGATTACTGGTGCCACCGGCGGCGGCCGAGACCGCGTTGGTCAGCGCGGCGCTGGCGAAGTCCATGGGCATATCCGGCTCGCCACACGAGCTCTCGTTGGCGTGCCCTGATGCTGCGGCGAGCTTGGACCGCCACTTGTTTGTGTCGGTTACCGAGTTCTTCCAGGTCACCGACGCAGAGCGCGAGATGTTGTCGGTGAGGTACAGGTCGACCGGCGTATTAGTGCTGCACGGCCAGGAGTGGTCGAGAGTAATACCGAAGGTCGCCTTCGTGACGATCTTCCCTCGGATGCCCGCGATGCCAAACAGGAAGTACGACCGGTAGGTCACCCCTTCACCTAAACCGACCTTGGCTCCTTCGTTTCTGTCGAAGTTCCAGTACGACTGGGTGGGGAAGTTCTTGGCAACGTGGGTCCAGTCGTACGAGGTGATAGGGGTGGAACTCGGGTCGAGGTAAACGGGCCACTGAACATCTGGTTTGGCCAAGATGGCTTGGTCCGGAATGACAGTGATGCCGCCCGGGGTGAGCTGGACGTCCATGGGGGCGACGTACTTCGGCTGAGGGTCTTCGCTGGTCAGGCCGTCGATGCGCTCAAGCTTGGTGAGCGGTCGAGCCACCGGCGTATCCCACATGAGCGGGGTGTCCGTGGCGAAGATATTGGCTCCGGCGCTGTCCACGGCGTTGACGCCACCATCAGCCCGAGCCGAGAGCGTGAGGCCGTTCGTGGCTACCGCAAATGTGATGGCTTCGAGCGTCGGATTGGCGGCTGCGGTGGGTGTCTTTACGACCAGTCGTTCGTGGTAGCCCCCTGCGGGATCGGCGATGACCTGGAGATCTACATCCGGCAGCACATTGGCGTAGGTGGCAGTGTTTCCGGCGAGGGCCGGTACGGGGAGGGCTGTCGGCCACGTGAGCGAGAGGCTTTTGTCGCCTTTGCTGATGGATACCAGCGGACCATTGCCACCTCCAGAGATCGTCAAGCCGCCTGGAGTCGCGAGCGGGCTAACCTCGGTCTTTCACTTGAGCGTCGACTCATAGTTGGCGCTCGATGAACGGCGATTCGGGTGTTTAGAGAGGTTCTACCGGTATGCCGAGGGCCCG
>NZ_JBSFTE010000050.1:0-15135 GCF_053590565.1 Micromonospora sp. NPDC003197
CACAGAAGGTCACATAGCCCCCGGCGCCCCTCCGCGGGGGGGGCCGGCGCCCGCGGCGCGCGCTGCGACCCGGGGGTATCCGGGGGGGTCCCCCCCGCGCGGACTCGGCAGGTCCGCGCGGCGCCGGTTGTTCTTGTTGGTCGGTCAGCGGCCGGCGAGAAGCCGGTTGACCGCGGTGTCGACATCCAGGTGTTCGGCCTCCCGACCCCGGGGCACCACCACGTAGGTGCGCCGCAGGAAACGGACCAGGACGCTACGTGGCACCTCGAAAAGCGCATTGCCATCCGGTGAGGAAAGGGCAAGCGCTACGAAGTCGCCGCGGGGCGTGGCCCAGGGCCAGACCCGTACGTCGCCGATTCCAGCGGGTTCATCGAGCCCGGTGACGAGCAATTCGCGGGCAAACGACCAACTCACCGCCTCGCCGCCAGCTGATTCTGCATGAAATAGGACATGGACCGCATACGGGTCAGCAGGGTCGTAGCGCAGACTGGCGCGCACCGGCAGAGCGGTGGCATCAGGTGCGACGAGCCTTAACGACGTCTCGACCTCGACGGTCGTGGGTCGGATGACACTCATGGACGTTCTCCCCCCGGCACCGCTGCGGAACGCGCGTGTTCCGCTTTTCCCATACTCAGGTGATACTCCCGGCTACGCTCCGCCATACGCTGACTTCACCCGGTGGTGGGAAGGAATTCGGAAACGCCGCTTGAATGCAAAAATTCGAGTAGAGTATCCGGTTTCGCCCAAGTGCATGATCCCGCCCGGGCTCGGGTGATTCAGTCGTCGACTCACTCCGGTAACGTCCAGTCGTCCCATCGAGTGACGGGCCAGGGTGACACTGGGGGGCGAAATGGTTCCGAATCCATCCTCAATGGAACAAGTCGTTCGGGTCTTGACGCCCGAAGTGGCGCAGGAGGTTGCGGCGGAGCTGGGAAACATGAACGGGGAGCGGGGTAAGGACGTGCCAGAGGACGACTACGCGGCGCAGGATCGGCGGCGTGCGCCCCTGGGGGAAGGGGCGGCCAGCGGTACGGCTGTTGCCGAGCCCCAACGGCGAACCCGGCGGCAGCGGCTGCGAACCACGCTTGAGATCATCCGAGCCAACCCGACCGGACGGATCACGCTCAAGGCGCTCGTGGCGGTCGCCGGGGCGCTTGTGGTCGCCGTTGGCGTCACCCTCATCCCCCTTCCGGGGCCGGGCTGGTTGATCGTCATCGCCGGGCTTGGCATCTGGGCGGTGGAGTTCCACTGGGCCAAACGGCTACTCGGCTTCACCCGGCAGAAGGTCCGGGGCTGGACCAGATGGGTCACCCGCCAGTCGTTGCCGGTGCGGTTCGTGATCGGCGCGGTGGGGCTACTGTTCGTCGGGTTTGTGGTCTGGCTCTCACTGAAGTTGGGCCTGGGTATCGACGTGATCGCTCAGGTGCTGGCGTACCTGGCGACGACCTGACCCCGAAGATGCGCGGTGCCTACCTGATCAGGTACAGTCATCCGCGCTGGGGGCGATTAGCTCAGCGGGAGAGCGCTTCGTTCACACCGAAGAGGTCACTGGTTCGATCCCAGTATCGCCCACATTAAATATTTGCAGTTTAGGGCCAGATCTGAACTATCAGATCTGGCCCTAAATCATTCGCTGACTAGATCATGAGTCGCCCATGAGCCGCGGCGCTTAACAACGCCTCTGGGATGCGCGTGCCTACCCCTCGATAACAGCCGCCGGCGATGCCAGGCGCGTCCGTGTCCCAGCCGCCCTCGTAAAGCCATCCTGGACCTGTCTGGAGGCCACCGTCGGAGCCCAGCTCGTGCTGGGGGAGCGGACCGGCGTCGCCGGAGCCGCCGTAGTGGCGAGCGGTGTCGTCGGCCGGGTGCTGCTCTCGGTAGGAGTGGACGGGAGTATCGGTCCGCTCCGCTTCTGGGCATCGGGTACGCGCTGCTCTCCGCCGCCGGCTACGCGGGCGTGACGCTGTTGGGTCGGTCCTGCAGCCGAGGCGACACCAGTGGCGCGTTCGAGTCCACAGTCACTGGCTTCGCGGTTCGAACGGGATGCCTTCTGCCGATGGCTCTGATGGAGGGTCTGCTGCCCGACGTCGAGCGGGCGGCCTTGAATTCGGCTGATCGCCGAGGTGCTGTCCGGATTGAAGTGAGTCAGGATCTCTCATTGACAAAGATCTGTGCTGTGGTGAAGCCTGGCCGACACGTGAACCGGACAACGATGTCATATCCGCCTGGAGGGGTGTATGCGAACTTCGACCAGAATGGCCGGTGCCTTGGTCGCCGTGTGTGCATTGCTGGTAGGCACGGCGTGCGGGACCGACGACGCCGGCGGTAACAGCAAGGACGTCGAGGTGTTCACCTGGTGGGCCGATGGTGGCGAGAAGGCGGGGCTGGACGGGCTCGTCGCGGCCTTCGGCACTGACTGTGCCGAGTACCGGTTCGTCAACGGGGCGGTCGCGGGTGGGGCCGGTTCCAACGCCAAGCAGGTGCTGGCGTCGCGGTTGAGTCAGGCCGACCCGCCGGACACATTCCAGGCGCACGCCGGTGCCGAGCTGATCGACTACATCAACGCCGGCCAGATCGAGGACCTCAGCGACGAGTACCAGCAGTGGGGCTTGACCAACGCCTTCCCCAAGGGCCTGATCGACAACCTGACCGTCGACGGGAAGATCTACTCGGTGCCGGCGAACATCCACCGGGCGAACGTGCTGTGGAGCAACAAGTCGGTCCTGGCGACGGCGGGCATCAGCAAGGACGCTACGACCCTCGACGGCTTCTTCGCCGACCTGGAGAAGCTGAAGGCCAAGGGGGTCACGCCGCTGGCGCTGGGCAAGGACTGGACCCAGCTGATGCTCTTCGAGGTCGTGCTGATCAGCGACCTTGGGCCGGCGCAGTTCACCGGGTTGTGGAACGGCCAGACGCCGTGGGACAGCCCGGAGGTGGCCAAGGCGATCGACGACTACGCCAGGCTGCTGACCTATACCAACAAGGACACCCGGGACACCTTCGACTGGACCGACGCCGAGAAACTGCTCATGGACGGGAAGGCCGGCTATCAGTTGATGGGTGACTGGGAGGCGGCCGACCTCGACACGAAGCAGTTCACCGGCTATGCCTTCTCCACCTTCCCGGGCAACGGCACCACCTTCCAGTGGCTGGCCGACTCGTTCGTGCTGCCGAAGGATGCCAAGAACGCCGAGGGCACGAAGTGTTGGCTGAAGACGGTGGGCAGTGCTGCCGGGCAGAAGGCGTTCAACACGAAGAAAGGCTCGATCCCGGCCCGTACCGACGCCGATTCCGTCGACTACCCGAGCTACCAGCAGGCCGCCATGGCGGATTGGAAGACCCAGACGCAGGTGCCGTCGTGCGCCCACGGCTCGGCCTGCTCCCAGGGCTGGCAGGGCGCCCTCGGTTCGGCCATGGGCAAGTTCTCCAGCGATGGTGACAAGGCAGCGCTGCGGACGGCGCTCGTCACGGCGGCCAAGCAGTTCGTCGGCAAGTAGCAAGTAGGAGCGGCCGGGTCCGTGCGGTGCGGTGGACTCCGCAGACCCGGCCGACCCCGGTGTCCGTCGATGTCACCAGAGGAGGCGCGAGGATGCGTCACCGGTTACGGCGCTGGGCGCCGGCGCTGATCGTGCTCTCACCGTCCCTGCTCCTGCTGGCGGTGTTCGTCTATGGCCTGATCGGCTGGACGGTGAACCTGTCGCTACAGGACAAGCACAACGCGCGCCCAGCAGCGGGATACGTGGGCCCGGACAACTACACGAACCTGTTCACGGATGACATCAACGACCGGTTCGTGCACTCGCTGAAGAACCTCGGAATCTTCACCGTCGTGTTCATCGGTGGGGCGCTGCTGCTCGGAGTGTTGTGGGCGGTCCTGTTGGAGCGCGGCGTACGCGGTGAAGGCTTCTTCCGTGCTGTCTACCTGTTCCCGATGGCGGTCTCCTTCGTGGCCTCCGGCGTGGTGTGGCGGTGGCTGATGAATCCCGGCACCGGCGACAACGCCGGCGGCCTCAACGCCGTCTTCAACGGGCTCGGGCTGGGTTTCCTCGAGAACCGCTGGTGGACCGATCCGGACTGGGGCATGGCGGCAATGGCCGTGCCGGCGATCTGGCAGCTGGCCGGATACGTCATGGCGCTGTTCCTGGCTGGGTTCCGCGGCATCCCGGCTGAACTACGCGAGGCGGCCCTCATGGATGGCTGCTCGACCTTCCGGCTCTACCGGCACGTTCTGTTCCCGCAGCTGACCCCGGTTGCGCTGTCGGCGTTGATCATTACGGGGCACATGTCGATGAAGATGTTCGACCTGATCATGTCGGTGTCCGGGCCGCAGTACCTCACCGAGGTCCCCGCCGTGTATGTCTGGCAGACGCTGCTCACCAACGACCAGGCCAAGGCAGCGGCGATTTCTATCCTGCTGCTGATCGCGGTGGCGCTGGTGATCGTGCCCTACCTTATCCACGTCAACCGGGTGGAGAAGCGTTCATGAGCACGGATCTGACCGCCGCCGCGTCCCGTCCCGACACCACCCCGGCGACCCAACCGACGCGAGGAGACCACCGGAGCGTCGCCCGTGTCGGTGCTGCCGCCGCCCGCACCGTGCGCTACGCGGTGCTGGTCGGCTTCGTCGTGGTGGTGCTGATGCCGATGTACGTACTGGTGGTGACGAGCTTCAAGTCCGGTAGCGAGATCGGCGTCACCGGGCAGTGGAACCTTCCGGAGCACTGGACCGTCGCCTCGTGGGCCAAGGCATGGGACCGGCTGAGCGAGTCGTTCTTCCGTACTTTTGCCCTGGCGATTCCGGTCGCGGTCATCTCCTCGTTCATCGGCGCGGCCAACGGCTTCATCCTGTCCCGGTGGCGGCTGCCGGCTGCCGACGTGTTCTTCACCCTCATCCTCTTCGGCATGTTCATCCCGTACCAGGCCGTGATGATTCCCCTTGGGGAGGTCGTCTCCTGGCTCGGGGTGCCCAAGGGAATCTGGACCCTGCTCCTGGTCCACGTCATCTACGGAATACCGATCTGCACCCTGATCTTCCGCAACTACTACGCCACCACGGTGCCCCTCGAACTCGTCGAGGCGAGCAGTATCGACGGGGCCGGCCTCGTCCGCACGTTCAGGTCCGTCATCCTGCCGCTTTCGATCCCCGGATTCGTCGTCACGATCATCTGGCAGTTCACCTCGGCGTGGAACGACTACCTGTTCGCGATCTTCCTGTCCAACACGCGGAACGGTCCCATCACCATCGCGCTTAACGCCCTCGCCGGTGCCCAGTCGCCGGACTACGCCGCCTCGATGGCCGGTGCACTCATCACCTCACTGCCCACCCTGGTGGTCTACATCCTGCTCGGCCGCTGGTTCATCGGCGGGCTCATGGCTGGTTCGGTCAAGGGCTGACCAATCCTGGCTTCGGGGGTTACCGGTCGTCCGGGTGGTGCCGCCCGCGATGGAATGCCATCCGATGTGGTGGCCCGGATACGGCACGCATCATCGGTCAGGTAGTTCGGCGATCCGGGTTGATAGTTCGCGCAGCACCGCGAGTTCGTCGGGGTTTAGGTGATCGAGGAAGCGCGCGCGTACGGAAACGACATGGTGCGGGGCGGCCTCATCCAGCACTCTGAAGCCTTCGTCGGTCAGGTGCAGGATGCAGCCTCGCGCGTCCTGCGGATCGGGCTCCTTGTCGATGAGTCCCCGGGTCTGCATGCGGGTCGCGTGGTGGGACAGCCGGCTGCGTGACCATTCCATCTTGGCGGCGAGGTCCTTGAGCGCCCACCGATGGTTCGGTTTTTCCGACAGCGTGCTCAGCACCTCGTAGTCGGCTGGTGACAGCCCTGAGTCGCGGGCCAGGTCCTGGCTGAGCCGTGCCGGCAGCGCTATCAACAGGCGGCGGAAAGCCCGCCACGCGTGTTCCTCGTCCTCGTTCAGCCAGACCGTGTCCATTCGGTCACACTACACCTCGTTGACGTGTCACAGAAGCGTCGGCTAGAGTCTGTGACATGTCATCAAACGCATCGAGTGTGCCCCAGCACGTGTTGGTCATCGTCGCGAGCACCCGCCCCGGACGGCTGGGACCGGCGATCGCCAACTGGTTCGTCCAGGCGGCCCGTCCGGCAGCTGCGGCGGGCGGGGTCACTCTCGACGTCGCGGACCTGGCCGACATCGGACTGCCGCTGCTCGACGAGCCCGAGCATCCCTCCAGTGGCATCTACGTACACGAGCACACCCGCGCATGGAGCCGACGGGTTGCCGCAGCTGACGCGTTCGTGGTGGTGACACCGGAGTACAACTACGGCATGCCGGCGGCGTTGAAGAACGCCCTCGACTTCCTTTATCACGAGTGGGCGTGGAAGCCGGTAGGGTTCGTCAGCTACGGCAACACTTCGGCCGGCACCCGCTCGGTGCAGATGGCCAAGCAGGTCGTCACCACCTTGAAGATGATGCCCATCGGCGCCACCGTCGCCCTGCGCATTGCCGACAGCATCCACGACGGGCAGGTCCAACAGTCCGCAGCACTCGATGAAGCCGCTCGCGGAATGCTGCTTGAGCTGACCCGGGTGGCCTCAGTGATGCGGTCCCTACGCACCGAACCCGACAGTGCGGTCACCGGCGTGTCCGGGCCGGTCGACGGACTCACGCTGACCGCAGCTCAGCCTGACGATTTGGCCGAGCTGCTCGTGCTCCAGCGGTGCTGCTGGGTGCAGGAGGCCTTCGCGAACGACACCCTCGACCTGCCGGCGCTGCGGGACACCCTCGATGACCTGCGCGAATCGATGTCGACGTGGCAGCTGTGGTGCGTACGCCGACACGGGCGTCTGGTGGCATCGGTCCGCGCCCGGGCACAGGGGAATGCGTGGCTGATCGGTCGTCTCATGGTGGCTCCCGACCAGGCCGGAAACGGCATCGGTTCCTGGCTCCTCTCGTATGCCGAACAGCAGGCACCCGAGGAAACCGCGTACTACGAGCTGTTCACCGGCTACCGCAGCACCGACAACATCAAGCTGTACGAACGCGCCGGCTATGTCCTCACCGATGCTGACGGCACCTCGGATGGCATCGTCCACCTCACCAAACAGCGGCAACCGATCGCCAGCGTCGTGTGACCAGACTCCGTCAGGACCCGAGGCCCGCAGCAGAGTCAACACCGTCTACCTGACCGTTCCTACCTGGGCGTCAGCCTCGGTTGCTGTCTTGGAGCCCGCGCGTACGCCCACTACGAATGGCTGGCGTATGCGCGGGGACGGTGCGGTACTCGGCTGTCGTGGCTGGACTGTCGCAGGCCGACGACGACGCCTGCGGCGACGAGCAGGGTGCCGGTGACATCGGCGGGACCCGCCTGGCCGAGGCCGAGTGTGACGGTGGTGAGCAGGGCACCCACCGGTACGAGACCGGCGAACAGGCCCGCGCGGTCGGCACCGAGGCGGCGCAGTGCGTCGTACCAGAGGAAGAAGGCGGCTGCGGTGACGATCGCGCCAAGGTAGCCGAAGGCGGCTGCTTGGCTGGGCGTGGGCAGGCGCAGGGAGTCCGTACCGTCCAGGGTGAGGCTCGCCGCCAGCAGCATGGGTACGGACAGAGCGGCGGGATAGGCGGCTACTCGCAGGGGGCCGAGTTTGGGCAGGAGGGGAATGGCGAGCAGGGAGAAGGCCACCTCGCCGGCGAGTGCGCCCAGGGACAGCAGGAGGCCCGGCAAGCTACCCGAGCCGAGGCCGGCGGCGACGGCTGCGCCAAGTGCGACCACGATTGCCGCGCGACGGTGCGGGGGGCGGGGCGTCGGCGTTCCATCAATGGCCCGACGAGGGCGAGTACGAGGGGACGGCGCCGACCACGGTGCCGATCATGGCGGGGCCGGCCTACGGGAGGCGTGATGGGCGAGACGGCAGCACGATCATTGCGGGCGGACGCGGAGCGCAGCGTGCGCGCGATCCTGGAGGCGGCTGAGCGGGTGCTCGCCGAAGAGCCCGGCGCATCCATGGAGCAGATCGCCGCAGCCGCGGGCGTAGCCCGGACGACGATCCACCGCCGGTTCGCCAATCGTCAGGCGTTGATCGATGCGCTGGCCTCGTCCGCAGCCCGCCAGCTTGCCTAGGCGGTGGAGGACGGCAGGCCGGACACCGCACCGCCACTGGTGGCGATGCACCGGATCACCGCCAACGTGCTCCAGGTCAAGGGCGCCTGGGCGTTCGCCCTGGGGCTTCCGGCAGACCCGGACAGCGAGGCCGCTCTCCTCCAGCAGGACATCGCCCGCCGCTGCATTGCCGTGCTGGAGCGGGCTCAAGCCGACAAGCTCATCGACGAGGAAGCCGACCTTAACTGGGTGCGCCGGGTCTACTACGCGCTCCTCGGGGAATCCCTGCACGGCGATACGGGCGGCGCTGACCCGGACGCCCTCGCCACCCGCATCATCGACACTCTGCTGCACGGTGCCGGCCCGCGCGGCTGAGTGCCTATTTCCTCAGCTGGGCCGACGAGGACCCTCAGGACGATGCCGTGCGGCCACCCTCTTCGGCTGCTCGGGCGGCGGCTTCGTGTTCCAGGGCCTGCCGGAAGGCGCGGGCGGCGGGCGACTTGGCCCCCGCGAGCCGCTGGGCGGTGAAGATGGTGCGCCGAGGTGCGTCGGGCAGTTCCACGAGCCGGCAGGTGGTGCTCCGACCGGCCCAGACGAGGTCCGGGATGAGCGCGACCGCGTTGCCCGACTCGACGAGGCGGATCTGTGCCTGTAGGTCGGCTGTCTCGTAACGTACGTCGGGCTCGAAGCCGGCGCTGCGACACAGTTGTTCGGCGAAGTGCCGGGAGGCGGTGCCGCGCGGTTCCATGACCCACGGCACGCGTCGGGCGTCGTGTAGCGACTCGACCGGCCAGAGCGCCGCCTCCTCGGCGGGTAGGGCGAGCCGGATGGCGTCGGTGGTCAGGTTGCGGCGGTCCAGGCCGGGATGATGCGGTGCGGCGTGGGCCGGGTACTGCTCGGCGATCACCATGTCGAAGTCGCGGGCCCATGTCTCCCGCAGAGCCTGTTCCGGCTCCCGCTGCACCATCTCGATCCGGACGTCCGGATAGCGCAGGGCCATGCTGCGCAGGGTGCTGGGCATCAGCGCCAGCGCCGCCGACTGGAAGACCGCCACCCGGACATTGCCGCTCACCTTGGTCAGCGACGCCTGCAGCTCGGCCTCGGCCCGTTCGAGGGTGTTGAGCACCTCGCCCGCCGACACCACCAGCACCTCCGCCTGCGGCGTCAACTGGAGCCGCCGGCCGGCCCGGCGCAGCAACGTCATGCCGGTTTCCTTCTCCAGTTGGCTCAACTGTTGCGAGACGGCGGACGGGGTGAAGTTCAACGCCTCGGCGACGGCGGTCACGGTGCCGCGAACGGCCAACTCGCGCAGCAGCACCAAGCGCCGAACGTCGAGCACTGCGACCTCCAAGGTTGCGTAAGTAGAACTTAAGAATAGACCTCAAAAAGCGTCGCTTATCCTAATCCTCGATTGGCGTGACACTGGGGCTGTGACCGACCGTAGGAGCCAGCCCGCATGACAGACCTCACCGCCCGTTCCGGACCCGCCGAGGCATCCGACGGACGCCCCGGCGACGACCTCGCGCAGGAGACCATCGCCCTGGTGCGCCGCTGGCTCACCGAGGCGTCGGCCTTCCCCGTCGACGCCTCGGCAGCTCAGCTGGCCGGCCTGTTGCGCGACCCGAACGGCCTCGCCTTCGCGGTGGGCTTCGTGGACGGCGTTGTCCGCCCCGAGGACGTACGCGTCAGCGCGCAGGCCCTGGCCGCCCTCGCCCCGGGCGTACCGTCGTTCCTGCCCGCCCCGCTGCGGGCCGCCGTACGCCTCGGTGGCGTACTCGCCCCGGTGCTGCCGGGGGTCGTGGTGCCGATCGCCCGCAAGGTCCTGCGCCGGATGGTCGGTCACCTGATCGTCGACGCGACCGACGCCCGGCTCGGCAAGGCCATCCGGCGTATCCGCGCCCGGGGCGTACGACTCAACGTCAACCTGCTCGGCGAGGCGGTGCTGGGACGCGGCGAGGCCCACCGTCGGGTGCAGGAGACCCAACGCCTGCTCACCCGGGACGACGTCGACTACGTCTCGATCAAGGTCTCCTCGACCGTCGCCCCGCACAACCCGTGGGCCTTCGAGGAAGCAGTCGCGGACATCGTCGAGGAACTCACCCCGCTGTTCACCACGGCCGCCTCCGCCGCCACCCCCAAGTTCATCAACCTGGACATGGAGGAATACAAGGACCTCGACCTCACCATCGCCGTCTTCACCGAACTACTGGACCGGCCGGAGTTCCTGCACCTGGAGGCGGGCATCGTCCTGCAGGCGTACCTGCCGGACGCGTTGAGTGCCATGATCCGGCTGCAGGAGTGGTCGGCGCGACGCCGGGAGCGCGGCGGTGCCGGCATCAAGGTACGCCTCGTCAAGGGGGCGAACCTGCCGATGGAGCAGGTGGAGGCCACCCTGCACGGCTGGCCGCTGGCGACCTGGGGCAGCAAGCAGGACTCGGACACGAACTACAAGCGGGTCCTGCACTACGCGCTGCACCCCGAACGGATCCGCAACGTCCGCCTCGGCGTGGCCGGCCACAACCTCTTCGACGTGGCGTACGCCTGGCTGCTCGCTGGCCGACGGCAGGTCCGCGACGGCATCGAGTTCGAGATGCTGCTCGGCATGGCCCAGGGGCAGGCCGAAGCGGTACGCCGTGAGGTCGGTGGACTGCTGCTCTACACCCCGGTGGTCCGGCCGCAGCAGTTCGACGTCGCCATCGCCTACCTCATTCGCCGCCTCGAAGAGGGGGCCAGCAGCGAGAACTTCATGTCGGCCGTTTTCGAGCTGGACTCCAACCCCGGGCTGTTCGCCCGCGAGAAGGACCGTTTCCTGGCCTCGCTGGCCGCGCTCGACGACGAGGTGCCCGAGCCACACCGCACCGCCGACCGGTACGCCGCCGTCGAGGAGCCGCGCGAGGGGCACTTCGAGAACACCCCGGACACCGACCCCGCCGTACCGGCGAACCGCGAATGGGTACGGGAGCTGCTGGCCCGGGTGCCCACCTCCCGGCTGGGCGTCGACGCGATCGAGGCGGCCCGGGTGACCGACGCCTCGGCCCTGGACGACGTACTGCGGCGGACCTCGACCGCCGCCGCCGACTGGGCCGCCCGGACCGGTGCGGAACGGGGTGCTGTCCTGCATCGGGTCGGCCAGGCCATCGAGGCGCGCCGGGCCGAGCTGATCGAGGTGATGGCCGCCGAGGCCGGCAAGACCATGGACCAGGCCGACCCCGAGGTGTCCGAGGCCGTCGACTTCGCCCACTACTACGCCGAGCTGGCCCGCGAGCTGGACGACGTCGACGGGGCGAGCTTCGTACCGGCCCGCGTCACGGTCGTCACGCCACCGTGGAACTTCCCGGTGGCGATCCCGGCCGGTTCGGTGCTCGCGGCGCTGGC
This sequence comes from Micromonospora sp. NPDC003197, assembly GCF_053590565.1. Classification (NCBI taxonomy): domain Bacteria; kingdom Bacillati; phylum Actinomycetota; class Actinomycetes; order Micromonosporales; family Micromonosporaceae; genus Micromonospora; species Micromonospora sp. NPDC003197. The sequence goes on from NZ_JBSFTE010000050.1 coordinate 11,435, forward strand.
CGCCGGCTCGGGCGTCGTACTCAAGCCCGCCGGTCCGGCCGAGCGCTGTGGCGCGATCATCGCCGACGCCATCGGGTCGGCGCTGGTGGCGGCCGGTGCGCCCGCAGAGTTGCTGGCGCTGATCCAGGTGGCTGAGAACGAACTCGGTGCGACGCTGATCAAGCACCCACTCGTGGACCGGGTGATCCTGACCGGGGCCTACGAGACCGCACAGCTGTTCCGGTCCTTCCGACCGGACCTGCCGCTGCTCGCCGAGACCAGTGGCAAGAACGCCATCATCGTGACACCCAGCGCCGACCTGGACCTCGCGGTGAAGGACGTCGTCTCGTCCGCCTTCGGGCACGCCGGGCAGAAGTGCTCCGCCGCCTCACTCGTCGTACTGGTCGGCGAGGTTGCCCGCTCCGAGCGGTTCCGTACCCAGCTCCTCGACGCGGTCTCCTCACTGACCGTCGGCTACCCCACCGATGCCCGTACCCAGATGGGACCGGTCATCGAACCGGCGACCGGCAAGCTCCTGGCTGGCCTCACCGAACTCGGCGAGGGGGAGCGGTGGCTGTTGCAGCCGAAGCAACTCGACGAGTCGGGACGGCTGTGGAGCCCCGGCGTCCGGGACGGCGTACGTCGTGGCTCGGTCTATCACCGCACCGAGTTCTTCGGGCCGATCCTCGGCATCATGACCGCCGCGACCCTCGACGAGGCCATCGACATCGTCAACGAGGTCGACTACGGGCTGACCTCCGGGCTGCACTCGCTGGAATCCGCCGAGCTTGGCCGGTGGCTGGACCGGATCCAGGCCGGCAACCTGTACGTGAACCGGGGCATCACCGGTGCCATCGTTCGCCGGCAGCCGTTCGGTGGGTGGAAGAAGTCCGCCGTCGGCCCCGGCACGAAGGCCGGCGGCCCGCACTACCTGGTCGGGCTGGGCGGGTGGAGCCCCGCCCGCTCGACCGCCGAGGCGGAGATCGGCAGCTCCGCCGTGGTGTCGCTGCTGGCTGCCGCGCGGTCTGCCCTGCCCGCCGAGGACTTCGCCTTCGTCGAGCGAGCAGCCCGCAGTGACGCGGCAGCCTGGGCACAGATCTTCCCACCGGCCGACGTCTCGCAGTTGGCGGCCGAGCGCAACGTACTGCGCTACCGGCCGCACCCGGTGACGGTGCGTCGAGGTACGGACGAACCGCTCGCCGCTCTGATCCGGGTGCTGGTCGCTGGCGTACTCGCCGGTGCACCGATGCGCGTCTCGACCGGCGTACCGCTGTCCGGTCCGCTCCAAGCGGCGGTGTCGGCGGTCAGTGACCAGGTCACTGTCGAGGACGAGGCGGCCTGGCTCGCCCGGGTGGCGACGTACGACGCCGGGCGGATCCGGTTGATCGGTGAGTCGGCCGCGCGGTTGGCCACGGCGACCGACGGACGGCCTGACCTGGCCGTCTGGTCGGGGCCGGTGACCGAGGCCGGTCGGGTGGAACTGCTGCCGTTCGTCCGCGAGCAGGCGGTCAGCATCACCGCACACCGGTTCGGCAACCCCAGCCACCTCTCCGACGGCCTACTCTGACGCGGCGGCCTGTTCCAACCCGACGGCCTACTCTGACGCGATCGCGCTGGCCACCGGCGACCGTTTCGGCGGTGGCCAGCGCGACTCGTATCCTGTCGACAGGAATCTGTCCTCAGAGGGAGTCGGATTGAGTAGTCGGATTGAAACGTTGGAGTTCCAGGCCGAGACGCGTCAACTGTTGCAGTTGATGGTCCACTCGATCTACTCCAACAAAGACATCTTCCTGCGGGAACTCATCTCCAACGCCTCGGACGCCCTGGACAAGCTGCGTCTCGAGTCGCTCATCGACAAGGAACTGCAGGTCGACACCTCCGACCTGCACATCGCCATCGAGGTCGACAAGGAACAGCGCACTCTCACCGTACGCGACAACGGTATCGGCATGTCCCGCGACGACGTCGTCGCGCTGATCGGCACGATCGCCAAATCGGGTACGGCGGAACTGCTCCAGAGGATGAAGGAATCCAAGGACGCGGCGGCGTCGCAGGAGCTCATCGGGCAGTTCGGGGTGGGCTTCTACTCGACCTTCATGGTGGCCGACCGGGTGACGTTGTTGACCCGCCGGGCCGGGCAGGAGGAGGGCACCCGCTGGGAGTCCACCGGTGAGGGCACCTATGTCATCGAGGCGGTGGACGACCTTCCGCAGGGCACCTCGGTCACGCTGCACCTGAAGCCGGAGGACACCGAGGACCAGCTCTTCGACTACGCGGCCGAGTGGAAGATCAAGGAGATCGTCAAGCGATACTCCGACTTCATCGCGTGGCCGATCCGGATGACGACGGAGCACACCGACGAGGCCGGCGCGACGACGTACGACGTGCAGACGCTGAACTCGATGAAGGCGCTGTGGGCGCGGCCCCGGAGCGAGGTCGAGCCGGCTGAGTACAACGAGTTCTACAAGCACGTCAGCCACGACTGGAGCGACCCCCTCGAAACCATCCACATGAAGGCGGAGGGGACCTTCGAGTACGAGGCGCTGCTGTTCATCCCGAACCACGCGCCGTTCGACCTCTTCATGCGTGAGGGCAAGCGCGGGGTACAGCTCTACGTCAAGCGCGTCTTCATCATGGATGACTGTGAAGCGCTCATGCCGAACTACCTGCGCTTCGTCAAGGGCGTCGTCGACGCGCACGACCTGTCGCTCAACATCTCCCGCGAGATCCTCCAGCAGGACCGGCAGATCCAGGCCGTACGTCGACGCTTGGTGAAGAAGGTGCTCGGCACGGTGAAGGAGATGCTCGCCGACCAGCCCGAGCGGTACCGGACGTTCTGGAACGAGTTCGGTCGGGCTGTCAAGGAGGGGCTGGTCGAGGACCGTGACAACCAGGAACTGATTCTGGACATCGTCTCGGTCGACTCGACCCACGACGCTGACCAGCCCAGCACCCTGCGCCAGTACGTCGAGCGCATGAAGGATGGCCAGAAGGACATCTACTACATGACCGGCGAGTCCCGGGGCATGATCGAGAACTCGCCGCACATGGAGGCGTTCCGGGCCAAGGGCTACGAGGTGCTGATCCTCACCGACCCGGTCGACGAGGTGTGGGTGGAGCAGGTCGGCGCGTTCGACGGCAAGCCGCTGCTGTCCATCGCCAAGGGGCAGATCGACCTCGACAGCGAGGACGAGAAGGCGGACACCGAGCCGGAGCGCGAGCAGGCCAAGAAGGACTTCGCCGAACTGCTCTCCTGGCTGACCGGGAAGCTGTCGGCCGAGGTCAAGGAGGTGCGGCTTTCGTCCCGGCTGACCACCTCGCCGGCCTGCCTGGTCGGGGACGCTCAGGACATGACCCCGACCCTGGAGAAGCTGTATCGCGCGATGGGCCAGGAGGTCCCGCACGTCAAGCGCATCCTGGAGATCAACCCTACGCATCCGCTGGTGACCGGCATGCGTAAGGCCCAGGAGCAGGGTACGGACGAAGAGGTGCTGGCCGAGACCGCCGAGCTGCTGTACGCCATGGCCCTGCTGGCCGAGGGCGGGGAACTGAAGGACCCGTCCCGGTTCACCCGGCTGTTGGCCGATCGGCTGGCCCGCACCCTGTAGGCCGCTGCGGCGGGCAGACACGACGAAGGGCCAGCCCCGGTGTGGGCTGGCCCTTCGTGGTTGCTTGTTTGGAGGGGCCCCTTTCTATCGTTTTCTGTATAGGAGGGGGCCCTT
>NZ_JBSFTE010000051.1:0-15051 GCF_053590565.1 Micromonospora sp. NPDC003197
ATCAACACCACCCGCGCGCCGCCCCCCCCCCGGCGCGGCCACCAACCCCAACCCCACCCCCCGCGGGTGTGGCCCCCCCCCCCCACCCCACCCCCCCCGCTTCGGTCGTTCTACCCGTCAGCCGCTGGTCCCGCGGCGCATTTCGTTGGCGGTGTGTGCGAGCCACCGGCTGACGACCTGTAGTTCCTCGGCGGTGAAGCCCTCGGTGAGGCGGGCGTTGAGGCTGCCCAGGACGACCCGGGCGGACTCGACGGCCTGCCGGCCAAGGGGCGTCAGGCTAAGCCTGGTGGCGCGGGCGTCCTCCGGGTCCGCCGACCTGTTCACAAGGCCGGCGCGGTCGAGCCGGTTGATCAGGCCACTCATCCCGGACGGGGATGCGTCGAGGGCAGCGGTCACATCACCGATCAACGCATGAGGGTGTCTGGCCAGGTGGAAGAGCACCCCGACCCCGGCCGCGCCGATGCCGGTGTCGCCGGACCTGGCATCGATCCAGCGACGTACCGACCGCTCTGCGACGATGAGCTGGAACACGAGCCGGGGCAAGGGACCGACATCCGTCATCTCGCAAGATTATCTATCTGCGTTAGCTACCTGCTCTTGCAGCCAGGCCAACAGTTCGGGCCAGAGGGTGTGTCGCACCTGACGACGGAAGAACCCGTGGTGGCCAATTGACGCCACCTCGGCGTCGGCCGGGGAATACGTACGGCGCTCGACCTTGGTGGAGACGAGGTGGTCGGTGATCGCGTCGATCTGCCTGGGGGTGGCCCACGGATCGTCGGACAACCCGATCGCCAACACCGGCGTGGTGACGGTGGCCGCCCGTTCCGCCGCCCGCATCGACGGATCATCGAAGAAGTAGCCGGGGTGGCGGGACCATCGTCCCCATTCGGTCATGGCCGCGGCGGGAATGTCCTCGCCCAGCCCGATGCGGCGTGCGGGGACATAGCCGAGGACCGCGCCGAGTAGTGGACCAACGAGGTTCAACACCAGCCGCACCCGCGTGCGCTCAACGAGGCCGGGGATCGTACGGGTCACCCCTGCATGTGAAGCGACCAACGCGAGCGCAGTGAGTTCTTCGGTGCCGTTGCCGAGGGCGAGGGCGTGTCCACCGATGCTGTGCCCGATGGCGAGTTGCGGCAGCTGCGGAAACCGTCGGCGCGTCCAGGCGGCCACGGTCGGCACGTCGTGATCCATCCAGTCGCGCATCCGGAGTTCGCGATGACTGCGGGGTGATCCGGACTTACCGGTGCCCCGATAGTCGTAGGTGACGACGGCGAGCCCGTGCTCGGCCAGGTAGCCCGCGAACGCCGCATAGAAGCGCTCGGGTGTCGCGGTTGCGGGATGGATGACCACGACAGCAGTCGGTTCTGCCGACGGCCACCACAGGGTTCCCAAGATTTCCCCGACGTCCTGCACTTGGACCCGGATCTCCTCAGATGTTACTGGCGAGTCACTTCGCATGCGAAGTAATTTACGTGACCGGTCCCATGCGTCCAAGAGGCAGGCCGGGCACCCAGATCCAGCCGATCACCGGGTAGGGGCCGACCTGGCCCCTACCCGACCACGGGCTCAGGCGCCGGAGGTGACCCGGTACGCGTCGAAGACCCCGTCCACCTTGCGTACGGCGGCCAGCAGGTGCCCCAGATGCTTGGGATCAGCCATCTCGAAGCTGAACCGGCTGACCGCCACCCGGTCCCGGGTGGTGGTGACCGTGGCGGAGAGGATGTTGACCCGCTCGTCGGAGAGGACCCGGGTGACATCGGCGAGCAGCTTGTGCCGATCGAGCGCCTCGACCTGGATCGCCACCAGGAACGTCGACGCGGAGGTCAGCTTCCAGCTCACCTCGACGATCCGCTCGTTCTGCACCTTGAGGTCCTCGGCGTTGGCGCAGTCGTCGCGGTGCACGCTGACCCCACCGGAACGGGTGACAAACCCGAAGACGGTGTCCGGCGGCACCGGGGTGCAGCAGCGGGCCAGTTTGATCCAGACGTCGCTGACGCCCCGTACCACCACACCCGGGTCGTGGCTGCTGGCCCGGCTGCGCGGCGGACGGGTCGCCACGGCGGTCTCGGCGATGTCCTCGGCCGCGCCCTCCTCGCCACCGTAGGTGGCCATCAACCGCTGCACCACCGACTGGGCGGAGACCTGGCTGTCGCCGACCGCCGCGTAGAGCGAGGCGACATCGGTCAGGTGCAGGTCCCGGGCGATCGTCATCAGGTTGTCGGAGCTGAGCATCCGCTGCAGGGGGACCCCCTGCTTGCGCATCGCCTTGACGATCGCGTCCTTGCCGGCCTCGATCGCCTCCTCGCGGCGTTCCTTGTTGAAGTACTGCCGGATCTTCGTCCGGGCCCGCGGGCTCTTGACGAAACCGAGCCAGTCCTGGGTCGGGCCGGCGGTGTCCGACTTCGAGGTGAAGATCTCGATGACGTCACCGTTGGAGAGCGTCGACTCCAGCGGCACCAGCTTGCCGTTGACCCGCGCGCCGATGCACTTGTGCCCGACCTCGGTGTGCACCGCGTAGGCGAAGTCGACCGGGGTCGACCCCGTCGGCAGCGGAATCACGTCTCCCTTGGGGGTGAAGACGTACACCTCCTGGCTGGACAGGTCGAACCGCAACGCGTCCAGGAACTCGCTCGGGTCGCTGGCCTCCCGCTGCCAGTCGAGCAGCTGCCGCAGCCAGGTCATCTCGTCGATGTGCGCGGGCGGGCCGACGATCGTCGCGCCCTTCTGCTCCTTGTACTTCCAGTGCGCGGCGATACCGAACTCCGCCGTACGGTGCATGGCGTAGGTGCGGATCTGCATCTCGACCGGCTTGCCGGTCGGCCCGATGACCGTCGTGTGCAACGACTGGTACATGTTGAACTTGGGCATCGCGATGTAGTCCTTGAACCGGCCCGGCACCGGCTGCCAGTTCGCGTGGATCACGCCGAGCGCGGCGTAGCAGTCGCGCACCGTATCGACCAGGATCCGCACCCCGACCAGGTCGTAGATGTCGTTGAAGTCCCGGCCTCGCACGATCATCTTCTGGTAGATCGAGTAGAGGTGCTTGGGCCGGCCGGTGGTCTCCGCCTTGATCTTCGCGGCCTTGAGGTCGACCTGCACCTTCTGCGTGACCTGGCGCAGCAGGGCCTCCCGCTGCGGCTGGTGCTCGCCGATCAGCCGGAGGATCTCCTCGAACCGTTTGGGGAAGAGGGTGCCGAAGGCAAGATCCTCCAGCTCCCACTTGATGGTGTTCATACCCAGGCGGTGGGCCAGCGGGGCCAGGATCTCCAGCGTCTCCTTGGCCTTCTGCTCCTGCTTCGGCCGGGGCAGGAAGGTCAGCGTACGCATGTTGTGCAGCCGGTCGGCCAGCTTGATTACCAGCACCCGGGGGTCCTTGGCCATCGCGACGACCATCTTGCGGATCGTCTCGGCCTTGGCCGCGTCACCGAGCTTGACCTTGTCGAGCTTGGTGACCCCGTCCACCAGCAGGGCGACCTCGCCGCCGAAGTCCTCCCGCATCTGGTCGAGGCGGTAGTCGGTGTCCTCGATGGTGTCGTGTAGCAGCGCCGCGACCAGGGTGGTGGTGTCCATCCCGAGATTGGCCAGGATCGACGCCACGGCCAGCGGGTGGGTGATGTACGGGTCCCCGGACTTGCGGTACTGCCCGGAGTGCCAGCGGGCGGCCAGGTCGAAGGCCCGCTGCAACAGCCGGACATCGGCCTTGGGGTGGTGCTCGCGATGCGCCGCGATGAGCGGCTCCAGCACCTCGCTGACCTGGGACGTCTGCCACGGGGCGTTGAACCGGGCCAACCGCGCCCGAACCCGACGACCGGTCGGGGCGCTGGCCAGTCCGAAGCCGGAAGGCCCCGTCCCATCGTCGCCGGTCGTACGCACCGCCACGGCCGATTCACCGGACGCGCGTACCGGCACCGGCAACGCGTCTGCCCCGGCAGCTGCGGTAGCGCCCGGCACCGAGGAACCATCGACGACAGCTCCGCTACGGGTCGACGACGTCTGGCCGGCCGTCGGCGGAGCGCCCTGCTCGGACGAACCGTTCGCGGCGCTCTTGGCCTCGCCAGTCGGATGCACCATGCCCTCCACCGGAGGGACGACATCGTGGGACACCGGCCTCCTCACACCTTCCGGAACGGGCCGCCCGAAGCCCGGGCTGGCCGGCTCCTGTGTTCCCAGGCGGAACGGTCTCTACCTGGCCAGGAAAAGGCAATCGTACCCGCCGGGGCGGTCTGCCGCCCTCCCTGAGCCCGTACCGTGCCGGCCGATGGAACGGCAGTCGCCTAGACGGTCAACAATGCATGAACCGGACGGGGTGCCAGTCGCTCCCGGCCGCCGAGAAAGCCCAACTCCAGCAGTACGGTGAAGCCCGCGACCTGTCCGCCGGCCCGCTCGACGAGGTCCAGCGTCGCCGCTGCGGTCCCGCCGGTGGCCAGCACGTCGTCCACCACCAGAACCCGATGGCCGGCGGTGAAGGCGTCCTGATGCACCTCCAGCGTCGCCTCGCCGTACTCCAGGGCGTAGGAGGCCGCGTACGCCGGGCGGGGCAGCTTGCCCGCCTTGCGCACCGGAACGACGCCCACGCCGGTGGCGTACGCGATGGCGGCGGCGATCACGAACCCGCGTGCCTCGATGCCCACCACCACGTCGAAGGAGTCCCGGCCGTGGTAGTCGACGATGCCGTCGATCACCTCCCGGAACACCTGGCCGTCGGCGAAGAGTGGCATGAGGTCCTTGAACATCACGCCCGGCTGTGGGAAATCGGGCACGTCCAGCACCCGGCTCGCCACCAGCTGTGCCGTGGCCGGGCCGCTGTCTCCCCGTACCTCGGTCTGGGTCTCCGTCACCTGGTCCTCTTTCTCATGAAACAAGGCGTCCGTCATGCTGCTCGCACAGCATGCCGGACGCCTTGTCACCGGCGTGGTCCGGGGTCAGCGTCGCTTGCCGCCGCCACCCGGTCGGTTACCGCTACCGCCGGCCGGACGGCCGCCGCGCGCACCGCTCGAGCGCTTGCCCGCCGGTCGGCTACCCACCTTGGGGGTCGCACCGGCGAGCGCCGCGTCCTCTTCCACCTCGTCCGCCGACTCGTCCGTCGTGCGCGCCCGCGCACCCTTCGGCTTGACCTCGCCCGAGGCGATCGCCGCCCGACGGGCCAGGACCCGCTTGGTGTGCGCCTGGATGCGCGGCTCGTAGTCCTTCAGCACGCTCAGCACCGGCGTGGCGAAGAAGATCGACGAGTAGACCGCGATGCCCATACCGAAGAAGAGCACCAGGCCCAGGTCCTTCAGCGTGCCTGCCCCGAGCAGACCCGCACCGATGAAGAGCAGACCGCCGACCGGGAGCAGCGACACCAGACCGGTGTTGATCGACCGCATCAGGGTCTGGTTGATGGCCAGGTTGGCCGCCTCACCGTAGGTCTGGGTGCTGCTGCCGGTGATCGACTTGGTGTTCTCCTGGACCTTGTCGAAGACCACGACCACGTCGTAGAGCGCGAAGCCCAGGATGGTGAGGAAGCCGATGATCGTCGACGGGGTGACCTCGAAGCCGACCAGCGAGTAGATACCTGCGGTGAGCACCAGGTCGAGGATGAGCGACGAGACCGCGGCCACCGCCATCCGCCACTCGAAGCGCAGGATCAGGTAGACCATCACCACCGCGATGAAGATCACCAGACCGAGCAGGGCCCGTTCGGTGACCTGGCTACCCCAGGCCGCGCTCACCCGGTTGACGCTGACCTGGTCGACCGGGATGGAGAACTTCTGGGCCAGCTCCTGCTGGACCTGCGCCGACTCGTCGGTGTCCAGGTCCGTGGTACGCATCTCGTAGGTGCCGTTGTCCCCACCGATGCGCTGGGTCGACACGACGTGCTTCTCGCTGCCGCCAGCGTTCTGCACGGCCTCGTTGACCGTCTTCTCAGCGTCCTCCAGGGTGGCGACACTCGCCGGCACCTGGAAGGCGTTACCACCGCTGAACTCGATGCCGAGACCGAAGCCCCGGATCACCATGCTGCCTATCGCGATCAACACCAGCACGGCGACGACGCCGAACCAGAGCTTCCGCTTACCGACGATGTTGAGTCCGGCCTCGCCCCGATAGAGCCGGGTGGCCAGACCGCTACGACCGCTCATGTCAGGCCTCCTTGGCACGCGGGTTGCGGGGGTTGACCGGCTCAGCCTGGTCGCTCGACTGGAGCACCCGGCCGAGACCGCTGACCCGTGGCGACAGGAAGGCACTGGTCCGCGCGAACATCGTCATGATCGGATGCCGGAAGAGGAAGACCACCACCAGGTCGAGCACCGTGGCCAGGCCCAGCGCGAAGGCGAAGCCCTTCACCGTGCCGACCGAGACGATGTAGAGCACAACGGCCGCCATGATCGTGATGGTGTTGGCCGAGATGATCGTACGACGGGCCCGGGTCCACGCGCGGGGCACCGCGCTACGCGGGCTGCGCCCTTCCCGGATCTCGTCCTTGAGCCGCTCGAAGTAGATGACGAAGGAGTCAGCAGCCACACCGAGCGAGACGATGAATCCGGCGATACCGGCGAGCGTCAGCGTGAAGCCGATCTGCCGGCCGAGCACCACCAGCGCGCCGAAGACCAGCAGCGCCGACATGATCAGGCTCAGGAAGATGACCGTGCCCAGCAGTCGGTAGTAGAAGAACGCGTAGATGGCGACCAGAAGCATGCCGATGCCGGCGGCCAGCAGACCCGCCCGCAGATAGCTGGCGCCCAGCGTCGCGGTGACGTTCTGCGCCTCCGACTGCTCGAAGGTGACCGGCAGCGCGCCGTAGCGCAGCTGGCCGGCGAGTTCGTTGGCGGTCTGGTTGGTGAAGCTGCCGGTGATCTGCGAGTTGCCGGTCAGCACCCCCTGGATCTCCGGTGCGGAGATCACCTTCTTGTCGAGTACAACCGCGACCCGGCACTTGCCGCTGTCCCCCAGCGCCCCGGCGTCACAGGCCTGGCCCTCGTTGGTGAACGCCTCCCGGGTCAGGTTGGTCCACTTCTTCTGTCCCTCGCCGGTGAAGTCGAGGCTGACCACCCACTGGCTGGTGGTCCCGTCGAGCACCCCGTTGGCGTCGCTGACGTCAGTGCCCAGCACCTTGGCCACGTCGAGGAAGTACTTGACCGGGCCCTCACAGGCGACGGCCTGCTGGTTCGCGTCCTGGATCGCGGCCGGTGCCCGGTCGTCGAGCTGCACGCAGGTGATGTTCGGGATGTTGAACTGCATCTGCGGGGTCAGTGCACCGACCTCGCGACCGGAGAGCGCGCCGAACGGCTTGAGCTGCTCGGCCAACGTCGGGTCCTGGGTGAGGTCCGCCGGGGCCTGCAGCGCGCTGGCCGCCTGCCAGGCCGCCGCGCCGACCTTCTGCTGAATGGCGGCCCGCTGCTGCTCGATGGTCTGCCCCTCCGGAGCGGCGGCGGAAGCCGAGGCGCTCGGCGTCGCGGCCGGGGCGCTGATGACATTGGCCTCCGCGGTGGGCGTGGCGCTCGGGGCCATGCCGCCCTGTCCGCCAGCGGCGCCGGCCGAGGCCGAGGCACCCGGGGCGGGGGTGCTGGACGCACCCGGCGCCGGGCTACCCGAGGCACCCGGGGTCGGGGTGGCACTGCTGGTGGGAGCCGGGGCGGCGACGCCACCACCGTCGGCGACCTTCAGCACCTTGCGGAACCGCAACTCAGCGGCGGCACCGATGTCCTTCAGGTCGCGGTTCTCGCCCGGCAGCGAGATGACGATGTTGCGGTTACCCTCGACCACGACCTCGGCCTCGGCCACGCCGTAGCCGTTGACCCGGTCCTCGATGATCCGCCGGGCCTCCTCGAGGTTCCGCTCCGACGGCGGCTGACCATTGGTGGTGTTGGTCGCCTCCAGCGTCACCCGGGTGCCACCGATGAGGTCCAAACCGAGTTTCGGCTCCAGGCGCTCCTTCCAACCGCCGCTGGCGCCAGCAAAGAAGACCAAGAGGTAAAGGACGGCAAAGATGAGCCCGAGCACGGCAAGTTGCCGCCCGGGCCGCATCTGTCCCTGAGGTGGTGCCACGGCTGTCCTGTCTCCCTGCGCGGTTCGGCCGCTGATGCTCTGCGGCGAGTGGGACCGGTGTACCCGGCGACGTTCGTACCGCGCCAGGCGCTGGATCACGCCGGACGCGGCTTTCAGATATTTCGATATATTACCTATCCCGACCGATTTGGCGAGGACAGGTCACTCCTTCACTTCCGCCTCTTCCACGACCGTCTCGGTCGGCGTCGCCTTGTTCACGACCCGGGCGATGGCGGGACGGGCATACCGCGTCTGAACCCCGGGTGCCACTTCCAGCAGCACCGTCTCGTCGTCACCGCCGGCGATGGTGCCGTAGAGGCCGCCAATGGTCACCACTTCGTCGCCCGGACCGATCCCGGCCTGCATCTGCTCCGCCTCACGGCGCCGCTTCTGCTGCGGCCGGATCATCATGAAATACATAACGCCGAAAAGCAGAACAATCATGAGGATCGGCATGAAGCTGCCGGCTCCGCCAGTGTTCTCTTGTGCGTAAAACACGGTCTATGACCTTCCCATTGGCCTCCGACCGCACCCCAAGGAACCGAAGCGGAGGCAGGATCTCACGTCCTGTACAGACGGCGGCGAGTCTAATCCCTGTTGCTGGGAACGCCGAAGGTGGTACGGATCACGAACGGATCACGGACGATCGGGGTCCCGAGAGAAAAGATCGGGCGCCGGGGCAACACCACCACCAAATGTACCATTTGGGACAGGCTTCCCCAGGTGCCGCCAAGCGGCCTCGGTGGCGACCCGACCCCGAGGCGTACGAGCCAACAACCCGGCGCGTACCAGGAACGGCTCACACACCTCTTCGACCGTGTCCGACTGCTCGCCGACCGCCACCGCGAGGGTGGACAACCCCACCGGCCCGCCCCGGAACGAGTCGACCAGAGCGGTCAGCACCGCCCGGTCCAGCCGGTCCAGCCCCAGGTCGTCCACGTCGTAGACGCGCAACGCCGCCTGTGCCACCTCCAGGGTCACCACCCCGTCGGCGCGTACCTCGGCGTAGTCCCGGACCCGGCGCAGCAGCCGGTTGGCGATCCGGGGCGTACCCCGCGACCGGCGGGCCACCTCGACCGCCCCATCGTCGGTGATCGGCACCCCGAGGATCCGGGCCGAACGTTGCAGTAGCGCCTCCAACTCCGCCGGCGCATAGAAGTCGAGGTGCGCCACGAACCCGAACCGGTCACGCATCGGGCCGGTCAACAACCCGGCCCGGGTGGTCGCGCCGACCAGGGTGAACGGCTCGACGTCCAGCGGGATGGCGGTCGCCCCCGGGCCCTTGCCCACCACCACATCGACCCGGAAGTCCTCCATCGCGCTGTAGAGCAGTTCCTCGGCCGGCTTGGCGATCCGGTGAATCTCGTCGATGAAGAGCACGTCGCCCTCGGCGAGGCTGGTCAGGATCGCGGCGAGATCGCCAGAGCGCTCGATCACCGGACCGCTGGTGGCCCGGATGCTGGTCCCCAGCTCGGCGGCGACGATGTTCGCCAGGCTGGTCTTACCCAACCCGGGCGGGCCGCTGAGCAGGATGTGGTCCGGCGGGGCACCCCGCTTCATCGCGCCCCGCAGCAGCAGGTCGAGCTGGTCGCGTACCCGGTTCTGGGCGATGAACTCGGCCAGCCGTTTGGGGCGTACGGTCGCCTCGGCGTCGCGCTCGGCATCGCTGGCGTACGCCGACACCATCCCTTCGGGCTCGGCCGTCATCGGGTCCTACCGAGCAGCCGGATCGCCTGCTTGAGCAGGACCGGGACCGGCGGGACCGGCCCGTCGAGGCTCTCCGCCACGGCGGTTACCGCCTGATCGGCCTGCCCGGCGGTCCAGCCCAACCCGACCAGCGCCTGGCGTACCTGCTCCGGCCACGCTCCGGCGGTGACCCCGGCCGCGCCGTCCGCCCCCACCGGGATCGGGCCGATCTTGTCCCGCAGTTCCAGCACCAACCGCTCGGCCCCCTTCTTGCCGACCCCGGGCACCCGGGTCAGGGCAGCGGTGTCACCGTTGGCGATGGCCTTGCGTACGGCGTCGGGGGTGTGCACCGCGAGCACCGCCTGCGCCAGCCGGGGACCGACCCCGCTGGCCGTCTGGAGCAGTTCGAAGATCTGCTTCTCGTCGTCGTCGGCGAAGCCGTAGAGGGTGAGCGAGTCCTCCCGGACGACGAGGCTGGTGGCCAGCCGGGCCGGCTCGCCCACCCGCAGGTTGGCCACGGTGCCCGGTGCGCACTGCACGGCCAGACCCACCCCGCCGACCTCGATCACCGCCCCGGCGGGTGACACCGCGGCGACGACCCCGCGCACGCTGGCGATCATCTCGTTCCTCCTCGTCGGACCCGGTCGGCTGCGGCGGCCAACTTGGACCGCGTACCGCCGCGCCAGATGTGACAGATGGCCAACGCCAGCGCATCGGCGGCGTCGGCGGGCCTCGGCGGCGCGTCGAGCCGTAGCAGTCGGGTCACCATGCTGGTCATCTGGGCCTTGTCGGCCTGGCCCGAGCCGGTGATCGCCGCCTTCACCTCGCTCGGTGTATAGGTCTGCACCGGCAAGCCCACCCGGGCCCCGGCCAGTACGGCGATCGCGCTGGCCTGCGCGGTGCCCATCACGGTACGGACGTTGTGCTGACTGAACACCCGCTCGACGGCGACGCTGGCGGGCTGGTGCTCGGCCACCAGGCGGGTCAACTCCTGGTCCAGCCGCAGCAGCCGCAGCGGCAGCTCCTCGCCCGGATCGGTCTGCACGACGTGGTAGGCGACCATGGTGCACGGTCGGCCGGGCACTCCCTCGACTACGCCGACCCCACACCGAGTCAGTCCCGGGTCGACACCCAGCACCCGCAACGCGGTCCCCTCCCCCGGTCTGCCGGTCGGCAACACTCGTGTCCCGCCAGCACGTACGTGTGTTCGACACCCTACTGGCCACGGGTGACACCGGCTCGCGGGGACACACCGGACAGCGACGGTGCCCGGATAGCGGCCCGGACGGCGGCGGTGCCCCGCGCGGCGGATCAGCCGCGAGTGGCGATGCCGGCGAGGATGGCGTCGACTACCCGCTCGGGCAGATCGTGCTCGTCGATCCGATGCCAGTGCAGCAATCGCTGCAACAGCACGGGACCGGTCAGCAGTGACATGGTCAACTCGATGTCGAGGTCGGCGCGCAACTCGCCGGAGTCCATGCCCCGACGCAGCACGTCGCGCATCAACTGCCGGCGTGGTTCGAGCACTTCCTGATAGAGCCGGTACTGCTCCGGGCTCCGGCGGATCTCGGGCACCAGGCACGGCATGATCTGGGTGGCGCGGGGATCCTCGTGGGAGCCGACCGGTCCGAGCAGGGTCACCAGGTCGTCGCGGATCGAATGTCCGGCGGGCACCGGCGGCGGTCCCTTGAGGGTGGCCAGCGCGTCACGCAGCAGCGCCACCTTGTTCGGCCAGCGCCGATAGATGGTCGCCTTGCCCACCCCGGCCCGGGCGGCGATCGCCTCGATGGAGAGCGTGTCGACGGTGCCCCCCTCGGCCAGCAGGTCCAGCACGGCCTCGACAATCGCCTCGTCCGCGCGGCTGCTCCGAGGTCGCCCAGGGGGCCTCGGAGCAGCCACGTCAGACGTCATGTCAGGCATTGTCCCCGACCTACGAGGCCGAAACCAATTCCGGTTCGCCGGCCGACTTAGGCGAACCGTGCGGCTCCGGCGAGACAGGTGGCTTCGTGCTTCGACCAGGTAGCCAGCGCAGCACCACCAGTACGCCGAGGGCCGCAATGGCTGCCGCCACTGCGGCGGCGACGTGCATGGCGGAGACGAAGGCATCGTTGGCGGCGGCGATCACGTTCTCTCCGGCGGGGCCGAGCTGTCCGGCCACCCCGTACGCCCCGGCGATCGACTCGTTTGCGGCGGTGCGGGCCGGGCCCGACAACGCCGAGGTGGCGGAGCCGATCTCGCCTCGGTAGACCCCGGCGAGTACCGAACCGAGGATCGCCACCCCGAGTGCGCCGCCGACCTGACGGACGGTGTTGCTGACCGCCGAGCCGACCCCGGCCCGTTCCCGGGGCAGCGCCGACATGATCGACTCCGTGGCCGGCGGCATGACGCTGGCCATGCCGGCGCCCTGGACGAAGAAGACCGCACCGACGATCCAGATCGGCGTGTCTGCCCCGATGAGGACGAACGCGCCGAGGGTGAGCGCGACCAGCACCAGTCCGCAGGCGGAGACGACCCGGGCACCGAAGCGCTTGACCAGACCGGCGCTGCCCGTCGAGAACAGCAGCTGGGCGGTGGCGAACGGCAGGAACAGCAGGCCGGTCTCCAGTGGGGTGTAGCCGCGTACCAGCTGTAGGTAGAAGGAGCCGAAGAACATCATGCCCATGGAGGCGAAGAAGACCAGTCCGATCACCGCGACCGGGGCGGCGAAGCGAGGGATCCGGAACAACCGCACGTCCAACGACGGAAACTCGATGCGCCGCTCGTAGGCGACGAACGCCGCCAGAACGGCCAGGCCACCGACGATCGACGCCCAGACCAGCGGTCGGTCGAAGCCATGCTCGCCACCGTCGATGATCCCGTACGAGAGGCCCACCAGCCCGACCACGGAGAGCAGTACGCCGACAATGTCGATCCCGCCGGGCTGGCGGTGCCGGGACTCGGGCACCAGCAGCACCACCGCCAGTAGCCCGATCAGCACCACCGGCACGTTGATCAGGAAGACCGAGCCCCACCAGAAGTGTTCCAGGAGCAGCCCGCCGAGGATCGGGCCGATGGCGATGGCGAGCCCGACCGCACCGGACCAGATGCCGATGGCCCGGGCCCGTTCCCGGGGGTCGAAGACGTTGGAGATGATCGCGAGGGTGACCGGCATGATGGCCGCGCCGCCGAGTCCCATCAACGCGCGGGCCGCGATCAGGTGGCCGGGCTCCTGGGCGTACGCGGACAGCAGTGACGCCAGCCCGAAGACGGCCAGTCCGACCAGCAGGAAACGTTTGCGTCCGTACCGGTCGCCGAGGATCCCGAAGGTGAAGAGCAGACCGGCGAAGACCAGCGTGTAGGAGTTGATCGACCACTCCAGCTCACCCTGGGTGGCACCCAGGCCGTGCACCGGGTCGGCGAGGACGCGCAGCGCGACGTTGAGGATGGTGTTGTCCAGCACCACGACCAGAAGGCTGAAGACGAGCACCCCGAGGATGCCCCACCGCCTCGGGTGTCCGGTGTTCTCGTGCGGTTGCATCGGTCCGCTGCTCTCCCCCGGTACGCCCGCACCCAAATACGGCACGGGGCAGTTTCGTAACAGGGAAGGACGCTACAAGACAAAGAACCGATACGGAACCGTCTCGTTTCGCATGTGACCCAGCCCACCGCACCGGGATCGATCAGCGAATGTTGCCGGTGTGTCCCAGGGAGTAGCGACCCGGCTGCGGCCAGATGGTCAGGCCGTGCGGCCCGTCACCGACCGGTATCCGGGCGAGCAGCTTGCCGTCGTCAGTGCTCAACGCGTACACCTCGTTGTGCTGGCGGCCGGAGAGCCAGAGCACCTTGCCGTCCGCGGAAACTCCACCCATGTCCGGGCTGCCGCCGCCGGGAATCCGCCAGGTCGCGGTCGGCTTCAGCGTGGCCAGATCCAGTACGGTCACACTGCCCTCCCCCCGGTTGGTCACGTACGCGACCTGACCGTCCCGGCTGAAGTAGATGCCGTGCGCCCCCTCACCGGTGGGGATGAAGTCCAGTCGACTGGTGGCGGTGCCATCGAAGACGTACACCCCGTCGGCGTTCATGTCGGCCACCAGGAACCGCTGCCCGTCCGGGGTCAACCGGGTGTCCTGCGGCATCCCGTCCATCACCTGGGGCAGGTCGAAGTGCCGGATCTTCTCGTGCGTCGTCCCGTCGAGTACCAGCATCCGGTTGGCGAACTCGCAGCTGAACAGCATCACCCGACCATCGGCCGAGTAGTCCATGTGGTTGATCCCGGCGCACTCCGGGAACTCCAGCGACTTCGTCCGCTCCCACGTCTTGAGGTTGTAGAAGTCCAGCCGCTTGTACGCCTCGGCGACCACGATCGCCTGCTGCCCGTCCGGCGTGAAGTAGAGGTTGTAGACGTCCTCCAGGTTCCGGAACTCGCCGGGCTTGGCGGTCCTCGGGTCGATCGGGATCAGGCCGCCGGTGGGGATCCGACTGGAGGCGACATAGAGGGTGCGCATGTCGTACGAGGGAACGATGTGCTGAGGTTCCGGCCCGCCGGGAAACTTGTCGACCACCTTGTACGTGGCGGGATCGATGACGTAGACGTCGTCGCTCTTGGTGTTGGGTACGTAGACCAGCGGCTTGTCATCCCGTACCTGCTCGCTGAGCATGTTCGGCCCAGCGGCGGCATAGACGCTCGGGCCACCCAGATAGGCCGGCATGCCGGCTATCAGCTCGTTCGCCGGCACGGGCGGGGGCACCTGTTCGGGGATCTTCGCCGAGTTACGGGGCGCCTCCGTGCAGGCACTCAGCCCCGCCAACAGCCCCACCACAGTTACCGCGATCCCACGCTTCACCTTCATCACAAATGCTGACTTTAAGCACGAATTGCGGGGTTTCTCCGAAAATTACTGCCTTTCAGCCAGATGTGCATCCGCTGCGTCTCAGCCGACTGCCCTGATCGGGCCGCGCTTGACTGTGACACCGTGTCAGGGGCCACGGTGGGAGGGGTCATGTTCAGTATTGGAGACTTCGCCAAACTCGGCCGGGTGTCGGTCCGCATGCTGCGTCACTACGACGCGATCGGACTACTCCGTCCCGCCGCCGTCGACCCGGCCAGTGGATACCGCTTCTATCGGGCCGAGCAACTGCGCCGCCTCAACCGAGTCATCGCGCTCAAGGAACTCGGATTCACGCTGCAACAGGTGCAGACGGTGCTTGACGACCGGGTGGACATCGTCGAGTTGCGCGGGATGCTGCGCCTACGCCGGGCGCAACTAAGGCGTGTTTCAGAAGTGGTGGGTTTGATCAAGGTCACGGCGTGGCGGTGATCGACAACTGAAGAGGTCTCCGGTATCTGGTTCTGCGACC
>NZ_JBSFTE010000052.1:0-8898 GCF_053590565.1 Micromonospora sp. NPDC003197
GTCGCAGAACCAGATACCGGAGACCTCTTCAGTTGTCGATCACCGCCACGCCGTGACCTTGATCAAACCCACCACTTCTGAAACACGCCTTAGTCGTTGTCGTTGACTACCTGAGCCGACCAGCATGAAGGCTCCGCCCGAGGCGTCCCCGGCGATCATCTCAAGGGATTCTTCGTCGGCCAGGTGGACCGGCTCAACCGGCCCGTATGCTCCACGCGAGACATCGAAGTCGAACCGCGCCAACAGGGCCGCGATCCACGGCGTAGCGCGGATCTGGTCCAGCAGAGCGCGATCGGATTGCACATCGGCGACGGTACCGCGCCCAGGACCGACCGGGCCATCCACGGGCCAGTAAGGGCGTCCGTGAGCGGTCCCGAGTGGGCACGAGATGCAACCAGACCGACCGCCGGCTGCAGGTGTTTCGGGCATCACGACCGGTTGAGCAGGCTCTTCCAAACTGAAGTTGCCGAAGTACGGCTACTCGCCCCTGTCTGGGTGCGGGAGTTCCTGGCACCCAGTCCCGATTTCTCCGGACCGGACCAGCTCTTCGATATCCTGCGTCATCGCCGACACTCCTGGTTCTGGCACGATGACCAAATCTGACGACCAGAAGTACGCCCCACCAGCCGTCTGACCGCTGGCCCGATGTTGACGTAACACCCGTTCGATCGCGGACGGCGTGAAGAAGGTGACGTATCGAGCCGTCGCGTCAGGCAACTCCACATGGACATCAGTGTCGGCCACAGCCTCCGGCGGCTCACTGCCAAGCAAGATGCGAGCGGTGAACTCTGTCCGCTCCACCACGAAGTACGGACCATCATGCACAGATCCTCCATCGCTCCGAACCGCATTTCGCGTTGCCGGAATGCAGAGTACGTGCGATAGCGCGAGCGTCCAGGTCGGACGGTGTGCCCATCCACTTAGGTCGCCGCCCTGCCCGCCACCTGTCTCAGCCGCCTTCCTAGACCGGTTGGCGGTCGCCTGTCCTGGGGACCACGCGGGGACCGCACGTGATGCGCGTTGGTGGACGATCCGCGGTCGGGTGCACGGTTTGATCATGGGCGTAGCGTGTGTGACGTGCGTGGGCGTGTGGCGAATCGTCCTGGGGGTCAAGGGGTCGTGGGTTCGAATCCCGCCGTCCCGACACAGGTCAGAGGGCATATCTCATCGATGGATATGCCCTCTTTGCGTTCCTGGGTGACTAACTGAGTGACTAGGCGTCCGGTGCCTTGTAGCGTGTCAAAATTCCGATCGGTGCGGTGATTTGGTGTTTTGGAGATCGCCTTGGGGCGCCCGGTGGGAGCGGATCGCACATGTTGTGAGCCGTGGCCGCAAGAGTTGCAATGACGATTGTCGGCATGTTGGTGCGGCTGCTGTACCTGGGGATGATCCGCGTGTTCGGTGGACTGGGGCTGCTGGCCCGTGGCGACAGGGCGCTGCTGGTCGAGGTGCTCGCGTTGCGGCAGGAGGTGGCAGTTCTGCGCCGGCAGATCTGCGGCCGTCCCCGGTTGTCGTGGCAGGACCGGGCGGTGCTGGCCGCGCTTGCCCGGCTGCTGCCGCGGGCGGTGCGGGAGCATCGCCTCGTCACTCCGGCCACGCTGCTGGCCTGGCATCGTCGGCTGGTGCGCCGTCATTGGACGTACCCTAACCGGGCTGGCCGGCCGCAGGTCAGCGACGAGATCCGCGACCTGGTCTTGCGGCTGGCCCGGGAGAATCCGCGCTGGGGGTGCCGGCGGATTCAGGGTGAACTCGGGCGTCTGGGCCACCGGGTCGCGTTCGCCACCGTCGGGCGTATCCTCGCCCGCCACCGTACCGGCCCGGCACCCCGGGAAACGGACACCAGTTGGCGAACTTTTCTGCGGACCCAGGCCAGGGGCCTGCTGGCGATCGACTTCTTCCACATCGACACGATTGCTCTGCGGCGGGTGTACGTGCTGGTCCTGATGGAGATCACGACTCGGCGGGTGCACCTGCTCGGCGTGACAGAGCACCCGACGGGGGAGTGGACCACTCAGCAGGCGCGCAACGTCATCATGGAACTTGGCGAGCGGGCGAGCCAGTTCCGGTTCCTGATCCGTGACCGGGACACCAAGTACGCTGCCGGGTTCGACGCGGTGTTCACTGCGGAGGGCATCCGGGTGGTCAAGATTCCTCCGTGCACGCCGCGGGCGAACGCGTTCATTGAGCGCTGGGGCCGCAGCCTGCGCCAGGAGTGCACCGACCACATCTTGGTCTACAACGAACGGCATGCTGTGGCGGTGATCGACGAGTACGTGCAGCATTTCAACGACCATCGCCCGCATCAAGGCCTGCAACAGTTGCCGCCCAACCACGACCCGACTGTCGTCATCTCGATGGATGCCCCCGTACGGCGCCGACGACGGCTCGGCGGGGTGGTCAATGAATACCATCGGGCAGCCTGACCAGATCTTCAAAAGACCAGGTCACAGGTATGAACGGGATTTTGAAACGGTACAGGACATCACCAGAAGTGGCTGGGCCGGGTGTTCCGTGCCGGAAGGGAGGGGTTCCCAAGGGTCGTCACACAGCGATACTGTCTTGCAGGTCAGCCCTTATGCCGAGGTGCCACATCTGGGAGGCTGAGTGACCGAGGACGAGGTCCGGCTGGTTGAGGGGCAACTGCGGGAGCTGTTCGTGGAGCTGAACCTAGGCTGGGCCCTGGCCCAGGTCGATTCATCTGTGGCTGAGGGACGCGTTGAGGCGGTGCATCGTTACGGGGAACCCCAAGCTGATTATGCTTGGGCGCTTTGGGAATCCAACAACTCTTCGTCCCGCGGCAGGCCAGCGGTCACGAACCGGCCATTGTCTGTCAGGGACCGAGCCGAATACCTGGTGGATGCGCTCTCCCGAGTACTGGTCGACCTCCCGGTCGTCAACAAGCACACTTGGGAGTATTTGAATAGGGGGCTCGAAGGTCGACTGCCGATGATCCAGGGGCTGGCTTTCGTCCCCGATGAGGAGTCGTTCGGTGACGCAGCCAACGTGGCGGCAGGCACTGAAGGACCGCCAACTCCTGAACTTAATGGACTACGCGACCTTCTGATCGAATTGCGGGGAGCGATACGCGAGTGACCGGCCCAAGCCACCCGATTCTTACTGCTCTTCGCGGGCATCTGCGAGGATGCAGTACCTCATATAACTCGGCGTCTGCTGCTAACGATATTTACGAAGGATTCCTATTCTCGCTTGTTGTTGATACGGCCGCACGGTGCGGCGCCACCGTCACGTATCGCACCGTGCGCGGTTCAGTTACCAAGAACCTCGTATTCCGCACGAGTCCAGGCAGGTTGTACTCCCGAACCCACGACTACACCCACGCAGTGATTCAGTTCGGGCGGGCACCAGCGCTTGAGGTCCACATTGGTGTTCGGGTACAGGGCAGCTCGGGGGTTTTGCACGAGTGTGACATCCTAGTGCTTGCTAGCGACGAAGCTGATTGGAGTCGAGGCAATAGTGCAGACCCACGCGGGAGCAAGTGCCTCCTTGGCGTGGAATGCAAGTACTACACCTCGCAACTTCCGCTTGCGATGGCTCGCGGCTTTGTGGGCCTGCGTGCCGACCTACCTCGCACCCAGACCGCCTTCATTGCCAACATCGGTTCGCCGAGTGTCAATCGATACCTTAACGTTCGGTCCAACGGGTACGAGTTTGAAGTCCTCCCCGGTACGGCTCAGGCAAGCCACTTCCAATCGCTTGTGCGAAATGCCTTTAAATCGCACACTAGCCGACATGATCCGGCCTATTCTATCTAGCCGTTCTGCGCCATTTGTCAGGGCCCGGAGGCGGCGATTAACTCGGCGAGAGGTACCTCCGTGCGTCAGTGCCGTTGTCGGCGATCGCTGGGCGGTATTCCCCTCTCCGCCTCTCCCGGAGGAGCCACTTTCCGCCATCCTTAGTGGGCAGGAGAGAGTGCCCGAAATGTGCGCAACTTCTGGTGGCCGTGTAGCTCCTTCGCGAGCGGGACTTTCATTCAAGTCGGCCAAGTAGGCGATGTACTTCCTCGTAACGCGGAAGAATGACAATCGGTTGGTCCAGTCTGTCAGCGTTGGAGCCGAAGAAGACCGGGGCTACGAAATGCTGCGACCGGCGTTCGAGCGCGCGCACCAGCGGTAGCATCAGCGGACCGTAATTGCTCGGCCAGAGACAGCCGACGTGTCCAACCCAGGTAACTAGCCCGACCAGGTTGTCGAGCTTGTAGATGGGATCCGGGGGCGCTGGGTAGAGTGCTGCCGCGTACCACGGGTTCCCGTCCGGGTCAAAGCCATGGGGTGCCGTGGAGCATAGGCGATGGATCCTCTTTTCATTGTGATGCGATCCGTAGATCCATCTCGATTTTGCGTCCCACCCGTCGATCGTCACGAACTCTTTCATACTCGTGACGGTTGCTATGGCGCGCTTTGCCCGCTTCCAGGATATGTTGGGAGGTTCCACCTTTTCAAAGGGTACCCACGCTGGCTCAATAAATCGATAATCCAAGCTTCACTTCCAGTGGCGGTCGCTGAATGGGGCGGTTAGCTTAGTGAACGGCTCCTGCTTCACAGGCGCCGTAGTCGATACGTCCAGGTTGAGTGAAGCAGGAATCTGCTTGCGCACCCCGCCGCGAGGCCGCGGCGTTTGGTTATCGACTTCGGTCGCACGATTCGTGACGTTGGGCTGGAGCTAGGCCTCAACCACGAGACCTTGCGCAACTGGGTCGACCGGCTGCGGCAGGAACGCGACTGTAGCCGGCCTAATGATCTGGCCGTTGACGAGCGGGCTGAGCCTGGTGCGGCTGCGCGGGCAGGTCGCGCAGTTGGAGCTGGAGAAGGAGATCTTGAAGCCGGGTTCTTCTTCGCGCGCGGAACGGAGCGGTGAACCGGACCGACTTGTATCGGTTCACCGACGCGTAAACGACAACGTAGCCGGTCCGTCCACACCATTGGTTCCGCACCTCATCCCCGGGCTACTCCCCGCGCTCGCCGGTGATCCCGGAGGCCGGACATGCTGGCCACCACGCGGGGGTGATCACGCTGCGAAGCGGGTCCGGGCGCCCCGTTCCACGTCGGCTCCCCGTGCTCATCCCGCACCGCCGCACCCCTAGGTCGAGTCCCGGCCGCAGCTTATTGGAAGTAGCCTGAAGCGTCTATTCCCCTAGCGTAACTAGACGTATCGGTCATTGGCAATTTGCCCTTGACGTGCAGGGGGATGCATCGATACCCTGGCCGGTCGCTCTCAAGACGAACTCCCAGGGGGATCGCTCGGTGGCTCTCGACAGTCCAAAACTTCAGAAGGTCTTACAGGATGTGCAGTCCGGAGTACTGCAGTTGCCGGACTTCCAGCGCGAGTGGAAGTGGGACGACCAGCGGATCCGGGAGCTGATCGCCACAGTCACTCTCGACTATCCGCTCGGCGTTGTCATGACGCTGGAGACTGGTGGTAGAACGCCGTTCCGACCCCGCACACTCACCGGTGCCGAATCCGGCCGAACCGTCAGCCCCCACCTGCTACTGCTGGATGGTCAGCAGCGGCTCACCTCACTGTTTCAGGCCCTGCACCTCGACCAGCCGGTACGGACTGTCGATGAACGCAACAAGGAACTCGAGCGCTGGTACTACGTGGACATCCGCAAGGCTGTGGGGTCATCGGCTGATCGAGATGACGCGATCGTGTCCGTGCCGAAGGACCGGGTCCTACGGTCGAACTTCGCCCGTACGGTGGATCTCGATCTCCGCAGCCGGACGCTGGAGTGCCAGGCGAGGCACTTCCCGCTGAGTGTCGTGTTCGACGGCGACAAGGTAACAGCCTGGCAGAAGGAGTTCGTCCTGATGGACGACGCGAACTGGAGCCTGTGGGCCAAGTTTGACCAGCTCATTCTGCACAACATCCGGTCGTTCCAGATTCCCATGATCAAGCTCGCCGCCTGGACGACCAAGGACGCGGTGTGCTCCGTGTTCGAGAGGGTGAACACCGGCGGTGTGCCGTTGAACGTCTTCGAGCTCCTGACCGCCACCTACGCCGGCGATCACGAGTACGAGAAGGCTCACGGCGACTACTACCGGTTGCCGGACGCCTGGCAGGACATCAAGAAGAGCTTGGCTACCTCGTACCCGGTCTTTGGGCGCATCGAGCAGGGGATCGACGACGGGCTGAGCCGCAGTGACTTTCTGCAGGCCGTCACGCTCGTCAACACCTGGGAACGCAAGCAGGAGAGGCTTACCAAGGCCGTCTCCTGCAAGCGACGCGATCTGCTGAACCTACCGCTGGACGACTTCATCCGGCTCGCGCCGCGGGTGGCCAGCGCGTTCGAATGGGTCGGTGAGTTCCTCGGGGAGCAGTTCATCGTGCGTCAGACGGACCTTCCGTACCGGACGCAGCTCGTACCCATGGCCGCGGTGCGGGCGATCCTCGGCGAGCAGACGGATGAGC
Organism: Micromonospora sp. NPDC003197; assembly: GCF_053590565.1. Classification (NCBI taxonomy): domain Bacteria; kingdom Bacillati; phylum Actinomycetota; class Actinomycetes; order Micromonosporales; family Micromonosporaceae; genus Micromonospora; species Micromonospora sp. NPDC003197. Next base: position 6,427 of record NZ_JBSFTE010000052.1, read on the forward strand.
CTGCGAACCGGGACCTCCTAAACCGCTGGTACTGGTGCGGAGTGCTGGGGGAGATGTATGGCGGAGCCACGGAGAGTCGATTCACCCGCGACGTCGAGCAACTCGTCGCAAGGGCGATGGGCAACTCGCAGGTCATACCCGACACGATCACTGAGGCGGCCTTCCTGGCCGATCGGCTGGACACCCTGACCACTCGGAACAGCGCCGCCTACAAGGGCATCTACGCACTCCTCGTTAAGCAGGGGGCGGTTGACTGGTACCACAGCGAAGGTCCGCTCACCCCTGGCACTCTTCTGCAGCATGCCGTCGGGATCCGGCAGGTGTTTCCGAAGGCGTGGCTCGCCCGGCACGAGCCCCACGACAATCGGGGCAACTCGATCGTGAACAAGACCCCGCTGTCGTACCGGGCGAGCAAGAGCCTGGTTGGCGCACCCTCGGGCTACCTCCGGGTGTTCGCCCGGGAGACCAGCACGCGCCCGGAATGGTTCGACGACGTGGTGGCGACCCACGTGATGGATCCGGCGGCCCTACACAAGGATGACTTCGAAGCTTTCTACGCCGATCGATCCGTGCGACTTGTCGAACTGGTTACCGAGGCCATGGGCAAGCGCACCGTCTCGCGTGCCGAGGCGGACCGGTGACCATGACTGATGCTCCACGTCCCACTTGCGAGGAACTGCTCGCGCTGAAGGGGCAGACCCTGCGGATCCCGGAGCTACTCGCGATGTTCGGTGCGCGGGTACGCAACTACCAGACCGTGCCGGTGATCCAGGAGGCGTTGCAGGAGGTGGGACTCGACACCCAACCGTCCTTCACCACCTGTGGAATAGCGACCGACATCCTGGTTGTCGAGCAGTACGAGGCGCCGGGAGCCGAGGGCGAGGCCGAAGACGAGGTCCAGCCCGGCATGCTGCCGCAACAATCGTTTAAGATCGGCGACATCCCCTCGGCCCGCGCAGGAATCACCTCGGTCACATCCAACAGCCTGCTCAGCACCGCGACCTACCTGATGCGCCAGAAGCGCTTCTGTCAACTGCCAGTGATCGACGGTCTCGCCGAACTCAAGGGCGTCATCACGTGGAGTTCGATCGCCGCCCGTTACGAGCAGGGCCAGACGCCGACACTCGCCAACTCGATGGTCCAGGACTCGATCCCCATGGCCGAGGTACACCAGGAACTCTTCACGCACCTGCCGGAACTCATGCACCACGGCTATCTTTTGGTGCGGGATTACAACGGCATCTTTGTCGGGATCATCACCGGTGCTGACATCACCGGGCGGTTCCACACGCTCGCGTTACCCTTCTTCCTCGTCGGTGAGATCGAATTCCGTCTACGAAAGTGCCTCGGACCCAATCTGACCGGCGATCCGGTCCGAACCTTGAAGGGTCCGAATCACTCGGGAGACTTCTCGAAACTGATGTTCGGCGACTACGTCAAATTGCTGGATGGCCATCAGCCGAACGGGAGGCAGCGGCTGCATGCCGACCAGAACTGGGAGGCCCTGGGCTGGGGCGGCGTTGACCGGGTTCAATTCGTTGCCCATCTAAACCGGGTCAGGGTGATACGGAACCAGATAGCCCACTTCGACGAACAATCGCTCAGCGATCAGCAGGTGAACGAGCTGAGTGAGTTCTCTGGGCTGCTCAAACAGCTCATGTGATCTCGTCCAGCACTACCCCGGCGTCCCGACGGTGACCGTATGACCTTAGGGGAAGGTCGCCCGCTTCTGGTCCGCACCGTCCCTTGAGATCGAAGAGGAGCTTTTGCCGATGTTCCGCCGTGCGGCGAGCGGTCCAGACGATCTCCAGGGCAGGGCGTTTCGTGGATCGGTTCGAGTTCAAGCCGGTGCCGGCGTACCGGCAGGGCCTGATGGCCGGCGGTCGGCGAGACGCGTGGTCAGGACGATTTTCCCCAGCCGCAGACCTCATCCCGGGATCACCCGATGTGCGGCTGCTCGACGTCCAGCACGGCGAGCAGATTGGCCGTACCCCGGTTGTCGGCGATGCCGCTCAGGCCTGGCACCCGGTCCCACGCGACCTGGTACAAGTGGCCGCCGGGTTAGCGGTTAGCGGGTTGGCGCTCGGCGACGGCTTCGCCGTGCTGGGCCCCACCACGGCGGACAGCCTGCTCGGACCGGTGGCGGGGGCTGCCGGTGCGGTTCGTCGCCTTCTATCCGTCCGGCACCCTGGTGGCCCGCCATCGGCGATGCCGTCACCGCCACCCTCGGCGACCGGCCTGACCAGTTTGCGGAACTGGGCGGGCTGCAGCCCGTTGAGCGGGAAGACTCAAGCCGGGGCGGCCGCCGTGATCACCTGCACCCCGGCATCCTGCCCGATCATCCCCAACGTACAGGCACCAGGGTTACGAGACGTTCCTTAGAGAGACCGTCAGTAGGGCGTGTGCAGCCCAAGTAGCTGTTCAGGGGTAGCAAACAGGCACGGGATTGTCGATCATGTGAGTTCTCTACGC
>NZ_JBSFTE010000053.1:0-5932 GCF_053590565.1 Micromonospora sp. NPDC003197
GCCCTCGGCATACCGGTAGAACCTCTCTAAACACCCGAATCGCCGTTCATCGAGCGCCAACTATGAGTCGACGCTCAAGTGAAAGACCGAGGTTAAGGCGTGGCTACCCGGCGGTCGGGATGCCCAGCAGCTCGCGGGCCTCCGTGGGAGTCAGCGGGGTGCGCTGGGCCAACTGGGCGAACCCGACCGCCCGGGCGACCAGTTGCATGTTCGACTCGACCGGCCGACCCTTGGCATAGGTGATCGTGTCCTCCATGCCGACCCGCAGGTGACCGCCGGCGGAGAGGGAGGCCAGCAGCACCGGGATGGTGCTTCGACCGATGCCGGTCGCCGAGAACGTCGTACCCTCTGGCAGGTCGCGCAGGGCCTGCCGGCAGGCGACCAGGGCCTCCGTCGTACCGGGCATGCCGCCGGGTACGCCCATCACGAAATCCACGTGTACGTGCCCACCGGCCGGCAACCCGTACTTGCTGAGCAGCCGCTGCAACGAGGTGAGCTGCCCCAGGTCGAAGATCTCGTACTCGGGGACGACACCCCGCTCCTGCATCCGGGTGTGCAGGTCGACGATGAACTCCCACCGGTTCATGAAGACGTCGTCACCGAAGTTGACCGTGCCCATGGTGCAGGAAGCCATGTCCGGGGCGGCGTCGAGCACGGCCAGCCGGTCGGACTCCGGGTCGGTCACCGCACCACCGCTGGAGAGCTGCACGATCAGGTCGGTGCTGTCCCGCAGCGCCGCCACGGTCTCCCGTAGCCGGCCCAGGTCCAGGGTCGGCCGGGCCTCGTCGTCCCGAATGTGGACGTGGATCACGGCGGCACCGAGCGCCTCGCACTCCTTGGCGGTCACCACCAACTCGTCGAGGGTCACCGGCAGCGCCGGTACGTCTGCCTTCGTGGACTCCGCGCCGGTCGGAGCAACCGTGATCAACGTCCCTGTCGTCATGTCGGCGATCCTAGACGTTGCCCAGCCGATCCGGTCAGCCCCACTGAACGGCAGTTCAGGGCAGGTCGATGGCTGCCGTTCAGGGCAGGTCGATGGCTGCCGCGCTCTCCCCGACCAGCAACCGGGCGTCGTCGGCCACGTTGCGCTTGACCACCGCCAACGCGATCGGCCCCCACTCGAAGTGGCGCACTGCCGTACCGACAAAGCCCACCGTACGGCCGTCGTCGGTGGTGATCGGCGCACCAACCGCCGGCAGCTCGTCGGTGGTCACCCCATCCAGATGCAGCAGTACGAGTCGCCGGGGCGGACGGCCGAGGTTGTGCACCCGGGCCACCGTCTCCTGGCCGCGATAGCAGCCCTTGTCCAGGTGTACGGCCGGCCCGATCAGGTCCACCTCGGCCGGAATGGTGCGATGGTCGGTCTCGAAGCCGACCCGGGGCAGCCGGGCGGCCACCCGCATCGCCTCGTACGCCCAGAGTCCGACCACCGGCACCCCGGCGCCGGTCAGCTCACCCACCACCTTGGCCAGGTCGGCCCGGGGCACCAGCAGGTCCACCCCGAGCCGGACCCGACGGGCCCAACCGCCGCCGGGCAGCGGCCGTACGTCGTACCGGATGGTGGGGCGGCGGGGTGCCGACCCGGCGGCGAACTTCGGACCCGGCACCTCGACGGCGTCCGGCTCCGCCAGGTCGACGACGCCCAGGGTGCCCGCCGCCCGGACGGCGCCCGGCCCGACCAGGGAGAGCACCGCCCAGTCGGCGGTCACGTCACGCGGATCGACCTGGCTGAAGAACCGCATCTTCTCCAGGTAGGTCAGCAGGTCGGTGGTGCTGCCCGGCTCGGTGTCCAGCCAGACGGTCTCGCCGATCTCGGCGACCATGGCGTGCTGTTCGACGTGCCCGTGCGGGGAGAGCACCAGCAGCTCGGTGCCCTGCCCGTCGGCCAGCTCGGCCAGATGCTGGGTGGTCACCGTGTGCAGCCAGCTTGCCCGCTCGACACCCGGCACCGCCAGTACGCCCCGGTGCGACCGGTCGACCAGTCCCACGTCGGTGGCGAGGATCCGCTGTTCCCGCATCGGGTCGCCGTAGTGGGCTGCCACCCCGGCCACGCCGGCGGCGGCGTGGGCCGGTTCGGGCCGGTCCCGGGACTCCTCGTCGATCGCCTCGACTGCTACCGCACCCGCAATGTCGATCATTTCTGCTCCCCGCACTTGCCGCACACGCCAAACAGCGAGACGTGCCCGATGTCGACCAGGAACCCACGCTGGTCGGCCAACTGGTCGGCGAGCGGGCCGAGCAGCTCCGGCTCCATCTCCTCCACCGCCCCACAGTTGCGGCAGACGAGATGGACGTGCTGGTCCGGTCCGGCCGCGTGATAGGTCGGCGACCCATGCGACAGGTGTGTATGGGTAACCAGCCCAAGCCGCTCCAGCAATTCCAGGGTGCGGTAGATCGTGGTGATGTTCACACCGGCGGCGACCTCGCGGACCGCGTTGTGCACCTGCTCCGGGGTGGCGTGCTTCAGGTCGAGAACGGCTTCGAGGATCAGTTGCCGCTGCGCCGTCAGCCGCAGCCCGCGGGAGCGCAGCATCTCAGCCAGGGATGAGTCCGACACCGACCAATACTAGGCCGTGATACCTGGGTCGCGACGTGCCCTGGCCGCCCGACGGTGCGGGCCCAGGCGCAGGGCAGCTGTCAGCCCATGGTCTTGGCCCCGTCCAGGGACTCGCGGATGATGTCCGCATGCCCGGCGTGCTGGGCGGTCTCGGCGACGATGTGCATCAGCACCCGTCGGGCCGACCACCGCGCACCGGCCTCGAACCATGGGGCTTCCGGCAGCGGCTGCGTGGCACCCAGGTCGGGCAGGCTGGCCACCAGTTCGTCGGTGCGACGGGCCGTGTCGGCATAGTCGGCCAGCACCCCGGCCAGCGTCTCACCGGGCAGCATCCGGAACTCGTCGGCCCGCTGGGCCCAGTCGGCCTCGGTCATGTCGTTGACGTTGCCCAGCGACGTTGGACCATCCACGATGAAGCCCACCCAGGTCCGCTCGACGGCGGCAACGTGCTTGATCAGGCCACCCAGGCACAGCTCGCTGACGGTGGTGCGCTGCCCGGCCTGCTCGTCGGTGAGGTCCCGGGTGGTGAAACGCAGGAAGTGTCGGTACTGGGCCAACATCGCCAGCAGTTCGGCGTGCTCGCCGGTGGCGTCGGCGGTCACGACAGCCGTGGTGTGCGCGGTTGACGCGCCAGCGTTGTCGCGCGCGGCTGACACATCGGTGTTGTCATCAGTGGTCAACTCGTTGACGGTCATGATCACTGCCTTCCGGTTGTGCTCCATCGATCGATAACCACGTTAATGACGTAGCGGCCACTTTTTGACCTAAATCGCGGGCGACAATTTGGAACATGGCGAACACCAGCACCCGGACCCTTCGGCTGCTGTCCCTGCTCCAGGCCCGGCGCTACTGGCCGGGCCGTGAGCTGGCCGAACGACTGGGCGTCTCGGCCCGTACCCTGCGACGGGACATCGACCGGCTGCGTGAGCTGGGCTATCCGGTCCAGACGCAACGCGGCGTGGACGGCGGCTATCAGCTCGCCGCCGGGGCGGCACTGCCACCGTTGGTGATCGACGACGAGGAGGCGGTCGCCCTGGCCGTTGGCCTACAGGCCGCCGCGCAGGACGCGGTGGAAGGCATCGCCGAATCCTCGGTACGGGTGTTGGCCAAGGTGGTGCAGGTGATGCCGGCCCGGCTCCGCCGCCGGGTCGAGGCGCTGCGCGCGATGACCGTACCCGTCGCCGGGAGCGGCCCGACCCGGGCCGGCGTCGACCCGGGGGCGCTCACCACAGTCGCGCTCGCCTGCCGGGACAGCGAGCAGATCCGCTTCTCCTACACCGCAGCCGACGGCCGACACACCGACCGGCTCATCGAGCCACATCGGCTAGTGCGGGTCGGCCCCCGCTGGTATCTGGTCGCCTACGACCTCACCCGACACGACTGGCGCAGCTTCCGGGTAGACCGACTCGCCGCGCTGCGGGGCACCGGCACCCGGTTCCGGCCCCGGGATCTGCCCGCCGTCGACGCCGCTGCCTTCGTCCGTGCCCGTCTGGACAGCCTGCCCCGTTCATACCGGGTGGAGGCTGTGGTCGACGCCCCGGCCGTGCGTGTCCAAGAGCGGATCGGCAACTGGAGCAGAATCGAAGAGATCGATGCCGAGCACTGCCGGGTAAACCTCGCTACCGACTCGCTGGACTGGGTGATCCTGGCACTGGGCTCGCTCGGCGCTGATTTCCAGGTCCTCAGCCCGCCCGAACTGCTCCACCAGATCCACGAATGGGGAGCCCGATTCACCCGAGCCAGCGGTCACAGCGGTCCCAGCACGGCCTCGGGGTCCGCATCCAGCGCCAGCGTCTCCAGCACGGTGAGCAGTTGACGCTCCTCGTAGCTGAAGTGCGACTCCATGATCGCGGCCAAGCCCTCCAGATGCCGATCCAGCTCTGCTGGTGAGGCGGTCCGGGCCACGGCAGCCTGTAGCCCGGTCAGCAGGTGCGCGATCATCGAATGGTCCTGCCGCAGGTAGTGCAGCGTCTCCCGCAGTTCGGGGTGCTGCTCGGCGATGGCAGGGAACAGGTCGCGATCCTCGCCCTGATGGTGGGCGGTCAGAACGGTACAGAACCCGTGACAGAACAGCAGCAGGTCTCTGGTCGCCGGCTCGGCCGGCTCCCCAGCAGCCAGGGCCTCCCGGGTCACGGCCAACGCTTCGCGAAGCCGGTCATGGACGTTGCGCATTTCTCGGCTCCAGGCCACCAGCCTGGGCTTCTCGCCCTCACTCACAGGTGGAGGGCGAAGGGACAACGATCATCATCGTCGTATTCCTTCGATTCGGCGCCTCCATACCTGGCACGGCCTGCCACCGGTACGCGACGCTGCGGCCGAGGATACAACGAAGCGTGCCAGGCCCCTGGCCGGTACGCCTGCTGCGAAAGTCCCGGGCTACGCCGTACCCGCTTCGCTAGTCTCAGTTCTCGTGTCGAGCCGTCAGATCGTCGCCGTCCTGGGCCAGGGTGTCGTCCCGGCCGACCAGCCAGTGGTACGCGCCGACGACCTCGGGGTCCTGCACGGCGACGGACTCTTCGAGACCATGCACGTCCGGGCCGGTCAGCCGTGGCTGCGCGACGAGCACCTGACCCGGTTGGCCCACTCCGCCGAAACCCTCGACCTGATATTGCCCGACACCGCCGAACTGGCCGACCTGATCGCGAAGACCTGCGCCGCCTGGCCGGCCGACACGGAGGGTGCGCTGCGGTTGGTCTGCACCCGGGGGCCGGAGGGTGGCGGGCCGACCACCGTCTTCACCACCCTCGCCGAGGTGTCGCCAGTGATCCGCCGGGCCCGGCAGGCCGGCATCACCGTCGCCACCCTGCCGCTGGGGGTCGCTGCCAACGCCCGCGCCGGTACGTCCTGGCTGCTGGCCGGGGTCAAGTCGACCTCGTACGGGGTCAGCGCCGCCACCCGACGTTGGGCGGTCGCCAACGACGTGGACGACGTTTTGTGGACCTCCACCGAGGGCTACGCCCTGGAGGGCCCGTCGGCGAGTGTGGTCTGGTTGGACGGCGACACGCTGTGCACCGTACCGGCGGATTCCACCGGCATCCTGCCCGGCGTGACGGCCGGCTGGCTGCTGGCCCACGCCGGTGAGCTGGGCTTCTCCACCGCCGAACGGCTCGTCACGCCGGCCGAGTTGCGCGAGGCTACCGGCGGGGTGTGGTTCACCTCGTCGGTACGGGGCTTGGCCGAGGTACGGGCCCTGGACGGGATGCCGCTGCCCGCCTCACCGCACACGGCCACTCTGCGAAGTCTGCTCGGCTTCGCCGTCCCGGACCTCCAGACCGGGCCCGCCTAGACGAGTAGTTCCGATGTCAGGGGTCGATGTCTGGGCATGAAGAGAGGGCGTCCAAGATCGTGTTGTGACGCAAGACCTGGACACCCTCT
>NZ_JBSFTE010000054.1:0-5310 GCF_053590565.1 Micromonospora sp. NPDC003197
GTCCGGCGGTGTCCTACTCTCCCACACCCTCCCGAGTGCAGTACCATCGGCGCTGGAGGGCTTAGCTTCCGGGTTCGGAATGTAACCGGGCGTTTCCCCTCCGCCATGACCGCCGTAACACTATCGACATGTCAAAACACCACACACAAATCGGGGTGTTTCGTTTGCCGTGAATCACACAGTGGACGCGTAGCAACTTAGTAGTCAAGCCCTCGGCCTATTAGTACCGGTCAACTGAACCCGTTACCGGGCTTACATCTCCGGCCTATCAACCCAGTCGTCTAGCTGGGGGCCTTACCCCATCAAGTGGGTGGGACACCTAATCTTGAAGCGAGCTTCCCGCTTAGATGCTTTCAGCGGTTATCCCTTCCGAACGTAGCCAACCAGCCGTGCCCCTGGCGGGACAACTGGCACACCAGAGGTTCGTCCGTCCCGGTCCTCTCGTACTAGGGACAGCCCTTCTCAAGTATCCAACGCGCACGGCGGATAGGGACCGAACTGTCTCACGACGTTCTAAACCCAGCTCGCGTACCGCTTTAATGGGCGAACAGCCCAACCCTTGGGACCTGCTACAGCCCCAGGATGCGACGAGCCGACATCGAGGTGCCAAACCATCCCGTCGATATGGACTCTTGGGGAAGATCAGCCTGTTATCCCCGGGGTACCTTTTATCCGTTGAGCGACACCGCTTCCACTCGCAAGTGCCGGATCACTAGTCCCGACTTTCGTCCCTGCTCGACCTGTCAGTCTCACAGTCAAGCTCCCTTGTGCACTTACACTCAACACCTGATTGCCAACCAGGCTGAGGGAACCTTTGGGCGCCTCCGTTACCCTTTAGGAGGCAACCGCCCCAGTTAAACTACCCACCAGACACTGTCCCTGAACCGGATCACGGTCCGAAGTTAGATACCCAAATCAACCAGAGTGGTATTTCAAGCTTGCCTCCACCCATACTGGCGTATGGACTTCACCGGCTCCCACCTATCCTACACAAGCTAATTCGAGTACCAATGTCAAGCTATAGTAAAGGTCCCGGGGTCTTTCCGTCCTGCCGCGCGTAACGAGCATCTTTACTCGTAATGCAATTTCGCCGGGCCTGTGGTTGAGACAGTAGGGAAGTCGTTACGCCATTCGTGCAGGTCGGAACTTACCCGACAAGGAATTTCGCTACCTTAGGATGGTTATAGTTACCACCGCCGTTTACTGGCGCTTAAGTTCTCAGCTTCGCCCCGAAAGACTAACCGGTCCCCTTAACGTTCCAGCACCGGGCAGGCGTCAGTCCATATACATCGAATTACTTCTTCGCATGGACCTGTGTTTTTAGTAAACAGTCGCTTCCCCCTGGTCTCTGCGGCCATACAACGCTCCACCCGCAAGGGGCTTCACGTCTCCGGCCCCCCTTCTCCCTAAGTTACGGGGGTAATTTGCCGAGTTCCTTAACCACAGTTCACCCGATCGCCTCGGTATTCTCTACCTGACCACCTGTGTCGGTTTGGGGTACGGGCCGCTCGGAACTCGCTAGAGGCTTTTCTCGGCAGCATAGGATCACTGACTTCACCTGAATCGGCTCGGCATCACGTCTCAGCCACATGATGTGCGGATTTGCCTACACACCGGCCTACACGCTTACCCCGGCACAACCACCGGCCGGGATCAGCTACCTTCCTGCGTCACCCCATCGCTTGACTACTACCCGCCAGGTTCCCACGCTCCCCATGTTTGATCCGAAGACCGCCCACAGATCGGGTGGTTAGCACAACGAGGTTCATCATGGGCGTTCCTTCGCGGGTACGGGAATATCAACCCGTTGTCCATCGACTACGCCTCTCGGCCTCGCCTTAGGTCCCGACTCACCCAGGGCGGATTAACCTGGCCCTGGAACCCTTGGTCATCCGGCGGAAGGGTTTCTCACCCTTCTTTCGCTACTCATGCCTGCATTCTCACTCGTGCCGCGTCCACAGCTGGGTCACCCCGCTGCTTCACCCCCGGCACGACGCTCCCCTACCCATCCACACACCTGGACACCCACCCAAAGGAAGATGCCGAGTAAAAATGTGAATGCCACAGCTTCGGCGGTGTACTTGAGCCCCGCTACATTGTCGGCGCGGAACCACTTGACCAGTGAGCTATTACGCACTCTTTAAAGGGTGGCTGCTTCTAAGCCAACCTCCTGGTTGTCTATGCGACCCCACATCCTTTTCCACTTAGCACACGCTTAGGGGCCTTAGCTGGTGATCTGGGCTGTTTCCCTCTCGACTACGAAGCTTATCCCCCGCAGTCTCACTGCCGCGCTCTCACTTACCGGCATTCGGAGTTTAGCTGATTTCGGTAAGCTTGTAGGCCCCCTAGACCATCCAGTGCTCTACCTCCGGCAAGAAACACGCGACGCTGCACCTAAATGCATTTCGGGGAGAACCAGCTATCACGGAGTTTGATTGGCCTTTCACCCCTAACCACAGGTCATCCCCCAACTTTTCAACGTTGGTGGGTTCGGCCCTCCACGCGGTCTTACCCGCGCTTCAGCCTGCCCATGGCTAGATCACTCCGCTTCGGGTCTAGGACACGCGACTGAACGCCCTGTTCAGACTCGCTTTCGCTACGGCTCCCCCACACGGGTTAACCTCGCCACATGCCACTAACTCGCAGGCTCATTCTTCAAAAGGCACGCCGTCACCCCTAAAGGCTCCGACGGATTGTAGGCGAACGGTTTCAGGTACTATTTCACTCCCCTCCCGGGGTACTTTTCACCATTCCCTCACGGTACTCGTCCGCTATCGGTCACCAGGAAGTATTCAGGCTTACCAGGTGGTCCTGGCAGATTCACGGCAGATTTCAGGGGTCCGCCGCTACTCGGGAACATCCACAGAAGACCAGCCACTTTCGCCTACCGGACTATCACCGACTACGGTTGGCTTTTCCACACCATTCGGCTAGCAACTGGCTTTGTAACTTCTCGGACAGGTGTCAGCCCATCCAGCAGAGTCCCACAACCCCGACCACGCAACCCCTGACAGGTATCACACGCAACCGGTTTAGCCTAAATCCGCTTTCGCTCGCCACTACTCACGGAATCACTATTGTTTTCTCTTCCTGCGGGTACTGAGATGTTTCACTTCCCCGCGTTCCCTCCACACACCCTATGTGTTCAGGTGTGGGTGACACCACATGACTGGTGCCAGGTTTCCCCATTCGGACACCCTGGGATCACAGCTTGGTTGACAGCTCCCCCAGGCCTATCGCGGCCTCCCACGTCCTTCATCGGCTCCTGGTGCCAAGGCATCCACCGTTCGCCCTTGACAACTTGACCACAAAGATGCTCGCGTCCACTGTGTAATTCTCAACAAACGACCAACCCACAACCCCACACCACCACACCTCGACCCCAACAGATCCGGTTTGCAGCAGCAGGCCATGCCTGGCAGAAAAAACAAACACCACCGGTGTTCATTCCCTCAGGACCCAACAGGATGCTCTACATTCACCACCAGCCGCACCAACCAATCATTCCCACCACCAAAATGGCTGTACTAGAAAGGCCGGCCGTTGCCAGCGTCAAACTCACCAGTGTCTCCGCCAAATGAGCACCCCAACCCAACATTCGCAGGTCACGGGCTCCATACCGTCCTTCGACGGATGGTGCTCCTTAGAAAGGAGGTGATCCAGCCGCACCTTCCGGTACGGCTACCTTGTTACGACTTCGTCCCAATCGCCAGCCCCACCTTCGACGGCTCCCTCCACAAGGGTTGGGCCACCGGCTTCGGGTGTTGCCGACTTTCGTGACGTGACGGGCGGTGTGTACAAGGCCCGGGAACGTATTCACCGCAGCGTTGCTGATCTGCGATTACTAGCGACTCCGACTTCACGGGGTCGAGTTGCAGACCCCGATCCGAACTGAGACCGGCTTTTTGGGATTCGCTCCACCTCACGGTATCGCAGCCCATTGTACCGGCCATTGTAGCATGCGTGAAGCCCTGGACATAAGGGGCATGATGACTTGACGTCATCCCCACCTTCCTCCGAGTTGACCCCGGCAGTCTTCGATGAGTCCCCGCCATAACGCGCTGGCAACATCGAACGAGGGTTGCGCTCGTTGCGGGACTTAACCCAACATCTCACGACACGAGCTGACGACAGCCATGCACCACCTGTGACCGCCCCCGAAGGACCTCACATCTCTGCGAGTTTTGCGGCCATGTCAAACCCAGGTAAGGTTCTTCGCGTTGCATCGAATTAATCCGCATGCTCCGCCGCTTGTGCGGGCCCCCGTCAATTCCTTTGAGTTTTAGCCTTGCGGCCGTACTCCCCAGGCGGGGCGCTTAATGCGTTAGCTGCGGCACAGAGAACCGGAGAGGTCCCCCACACCTAGCGCCCAACGTTTACAGCGTGGACTACCAGGGTATCTAATCCTGTTCGCTCCCCACGCTTTCGCTCCTCAGCGTCAGTATCGGCCCAGAGACCCGCCTTCGCCACCGGTGTTCCTCCTGATATCTGCGCATTCCACCGCTACACCAGGAATTCCAGTCTCCCCTACCGAACTCTAGCCTGCCCGTATCGACTGCAGGCCCGCAGTTGAGCTGCGGGTTTTCACAGTCGACGCGACAAGCCGCCTACGAGCTCTTTACGCCCAATAAATCCGGACAACGCTCGCGCCCTACGTCTTACCGCGGCTGCTGGCACGTAGTTGGCCGGCGCTTCTTCTGCAGGTACCGTCACTTACGCTTCGTCCCTGCTGAAAGAGGTTTACAACCCGAAGGCCGTCATCCCTCACGCGGCGTCGCTGCATCAGGCTTTCGCCCATTGTGCAATATTCCCCACTGCTGCCTCCCGTAGGAGTCTGGGCCGTGTCTCAGTCCCAGTGTGGCCGGTCGCCCTCTCAGGCCGGCTACCCGTCGTCGCCTTGGTAGGCCATTACCCCACCAACAAGCTGATAGGCCGCGAGTCCATCCCAGGCCGAAAAACTTTCCACTCCCCACCATGCGACAGGAAGTCATATCCGGTATTAGCCCCCGTTTCCGAGGGTTATCCCAAAGCCTAGGGCAGGTTACTCACGTGTTACTCACCCGTTCGCCGCTCGAGTACCCCGAAGGGCCTTTCCGCTCGACTTGCATGTGTTAAGCACGCCGCCAGCGTTCGTCCTGAGCCAGGATCAAACTCTCCAACAAAAATCTTTGAAAAGCGTCCCGGCAACAATAGTTGCCAAAGGAATCTCCAACCAACCAATCAAATAGATCAGCCGGCCGGGGTTCAAACATAACTTGGCACTGGCTTATCAAGCACCCTGTTGAGTTCTCAAAGAACAAACACACACCA
>NZ_JBSFTE010000055.1:0-1996 GCF_053590565.1 Micromonospora sp. NPDC003197
TATACGTCGTTGAGGGTGCCTTGGGTGAAGGTGACGATGTCGTCTTTGCCGTCGCCGGTGAAGTCGGTCGGCGACCCCGCCAGATACCGACCACCCGTCGGTCCCGGACCGCAGTTGTCGCTGATCAGGTACTTCTGGTGGTATTGGCCGGGATACGGCGCCAGCGACATCCCGTTGATGACGATCGTCTGTCCGACGCCGTTGTAGAGCTGTTCGTAGTGGATGTGCGCTCCGGACGAGTTGCCCGTGCTGCCGGTGATGCCAATCTCCTGCCCTTGCTGCACGTACGCTCCGTCGGGCACGGAGTACGCGCTGAGGTGGAAGTAGTAGGTGGTCCAACCACCACCGTGGTCGATGACGATGTAGTTGCCGGCACCGTTGGGCTGCGAGTGCCGCCGGGCGACACCGGCGGCGGAGGCGACCTGAGGCGTGCCTGCGGTGGATCCTCCGTCGGCCCGTACGAAGTCCAGGGCCTGCCGGACCTCACCGCTGTAGTGGTGATAGGTCCACCGTTGCCCACACGGAAACGGTGCCTTGAAGTTCGGCGCGGCGAGCGCAGGAGACGGTGTTGCCACCGCGCCGGTCAGGACGCCCACCGTCAAAGTGAGCAGGGCGACCAGGATGCGACGTGCCCTGGTCCTTGAGTGCCGTGACATGGGTGACTCCCGTCGGGGAAAACTCAACTGGGCTGGGGCACGGAACCGGAGAGCCCGCCGACGTGGTGGATGCCGTGGGTGGGCGAGGACTGCCGGGCTGCGTCGAGGCAAACGTGGCGACGCGCCGCCGGGCCGCGACAGATGTGCGTCGGCGGCGCGTCGTCGACGAAGGGTCAGCCGGCGCGGCGTAGGCGTCCGAGCATCCCGTTGAGGTCGTCGGTGAACATGTTCTGCCGGAAGATGTGGCCACCCTCCGCCTCACGCCCCTCGTGGGGGATGCCGGCCTGGGCGAGGGCCGCCCGGAACTCGCGCTGACCGGCGAGCACCTGAGTCTCGTGGACATAGTCCCACCAGTTGACCGGCTCCGGCGACGTGCCGGCGACCAGGAAGATGCGCTTGTGACGGTAGCTCTCGATGCGCTGCATCGGGTTGTCGTCGTTGACCCGGGCCTCGTTCCACAGCGGAGCGCCGTAGACGGTGCCGCCGCCGAGGTCCAGGGCGGCCGAGCTGGCGTTGGCCCAGTGCACGACGAGGCCGGAGTCTCGGCGCAGGCTGGCCGGGCCGGAATGGGAACTGACCGAGCAGAAGTGCCCGTAGTACTTCGCGGTGTACTTGAGGGCACCGAACCCGCCCATCGAGAAGCCGGCGACGGCGCGACCGTCGTACTCGGGGAAGGTGCGGAAGTTGTCCTCAATCCATGGCAGCAGCTGCGCCATGTGGAAGGTCTCCCAGTTGCGCGGACCGGTGTTGCTGCTGACCGGGTTCGAGTACCAGCCGGTGGAGCCGTCGGGCATCACGACGATGATTTCCCGGCCGGCGGTCAGGTTGATGATGTTGTGGTGTAGGTGGAAGGTCCGGAAGTCCTCGGCTCCACCGTGCAGCAGGTAGAGCACCGGGTAGCGCTTGCCGCTGGTGTGGTAACCGTCGGGCAGCAGGACGTTGACCGCAGGGTCCCACTCGATCGCGTCGGTGGCGAACCGGTAGTACTGGAGCCGGCCACCGTTCTCGTTCCGGTCGACGATTCGCAGCCCGTAGCCGTCACGGGCAGCGGCGGACGCGGGCAGTGGCGTGGCGAGGGCCCCGGCGAATGTGCCGACGGCGGCGACGCTCGCGGCACCGGTCAACAGCCGTCGACGGCTGACCGGCCGGCGGATGGCAGGGATGTTGTCCATGGTTCCTCCATTGAGAGTGACCGCGCCGCACGGACGAGGAACGCGACGCGGAGCTTTCTGTCTGCTTGGGACGGGTCAGAGGGTGGTTTCGCCGTTGAGGCCGAAGTAGTCGTGCCATTTGGTGCTGGTGGCGAATGATGTGCCGGTGGAGAGTCCGATGTAGACGTC
>NZ_JBSFTE010000056.1:0-1832 GCF_053590565.1 Micromonospora sp. NPDC003197
CTTGGCCCACACACGGGCGTCGTGGGTGTTCTGCCGGGCCGCCTTCTTGGCGATTCGGGCCGCTTGCCGCTTCGCCTGCTGGTAGCCCTTCGTCTGCGGCTGACCCTTCGGGCGACGTCAGCGGACCATTCTGCGTGGGGCCTTCGCCAGTTCGGCCGCGCAGCGGCGGCGGTGTCCGAGGTGCGGCAGGTCGAACACCGGATCGGTGGTGGTGGCGGTGGTCTTCACGCCCCAGTCAACGCCGATGCCCGGCAGGCCCGCCTCGGGGGCCTCGGTTCTTGCGCGACGGACCACGAAGGAGGCGTACCAGTGGCCGAGGCTGTCGCGGTAGACCCGCACGCTGGTCGGCTCGGACGGCAGTTCGCGGGACCAGACAACCGGAACGGTCACCTTGTTCGGCAGCCGCAGACGGCCGTCTTTGACCGAGAAACCCCGGGTGGTGTACTCCAGGCTCGGCAGGGCGTCCTTCTTGCGCTTCTTCTTCGGCCGACCCCTGCCCTTGATCTTGAACGAGTGATCGAGGGCGGCGGCATAGGTACGCAGCGTCTGCTGTTGAGCGACCTGCGATCCGGCCCGCAGCCAGGCGCTGCCGGCCCGGGTCTCGGTCAGCAACTTCGACAGCTTGCCGAGCGTCGGCTTGCGGCCGGTCTTCTGCTGGTGAACGGCCTCGTTCCACAGCCACCGGCAGCGCCCCCACTCGTCGAGCAGTGCGGCTTGCGCCATGCGGCCAGGCCGCAGGCGGTAGGTGCAGCGCACCGTCTCGGTCACGCCGATCAGTATACAGCTCGAAGCTATATGCTGTCGGTGTGGGCGAGATCAGGTCGAACAACAACGTCGTGTACCGCTGCACCTACCACGTCGTCTGGTGCCCGAAGTATCGGCGGAAAGTCATCACCGGAGACGTTGACATCCGGCTCAAGCAGATCATCGGCGAGGTCTGCGCCGAGCGTGACGCCCCGATCGTCGAGCTGGAAACCATGCCCGACCAGGTGCACCTTCTGGTCACCGTCGATCCGCAGTACGGCATCCATCGGCTGGTCAAGCAAATCAAGGGCCGTTCCTCACGGCTCATCCGGCAAGAGTTCCCGGAGGTCAGATCCCGGATACCGACTCTGTGGACCAACTCGTACCTCGTCGCCACAGTCGGAGGCGCGACCCTGGAGATCGTGAAGAGGTATGTCGAGAGCCAGCGCAACGTCTGACCAGACGCCCAACCGCCTTGGCGGCGGACGGGCTACCCCTGACCCGCTTCGCAGGGATTCCGTTCCTCCCCACGGCCAAAGCCGGGGGTTTCCACGAAAGGATTTCGATGACAAGTAGGTTCACCGAGTTGACCGTTGACTGCCAGGATCCGGAGCGACTCGCGACCTTCTGGTGCGAGGTCCTGGACTTCAAGGTGATCGACCGAAGCGAAGGCAAGGTCGAAATCGGTTCCTGGATGCCGACTGTTGAGGATGTTCGAGCCCGCCAGATGCCGCCCACCTTGCAGTTCATCCAGGTGCCCGAGGGCAGGACCGTGAAGAACCGGCTGCACCTCGACGTCAGCCCGGTCGACGGCAGCACCGAGGCTGAGGTGCACAGACTGCTCGACCTCGGTGCCACCAGGACGGATGTGGGCCAAGGCCCAGACCGAAACTGGGTGGTCATGGCAGACCCCGAAGGCAACGAGTTCTGCGTCCTACGCACCCTGGCACCGCAGAACTAAGAGAGACCGTCAGTAGGGCGTGTGCAGCCCAGGTAGCTGTTCAGGGGTAGCAAACAGGCACGGGATTGTCGATCATGTGAGTTCTCTACGCTCCGTGACCGACAAGGATTCCCGTGCCTGCGCTGCC
>NZ_JBSFTE010000057.1:0-1624 GCF_053590565.1 Micromonospora sp. NPDC003197
CCTCGGTCTTTCACTTGAGCGTCGACTCATAGTTGGCGCTCGATGAACGGCGATTCGGGTGTTTAGAGAGGTTCTACCGGTATGCCGAGGGCCCGGCGCTGGGCCGGGTTCCTCCGTTGAACGTTGGTCGGGCGTGGGGGTGTGGGTCAGCCGGCGGGTCGGGGCAGTGCGGCGAGCCTGTTGAATGCGCTGGTGAGGGCATCGGTCCAGGGCCAGTTGGCGGCGATGGCCAGGCGGGTCCGGCGGGCGGTGCGGGTGATCCGGGCGGCGACGTGCAGGAGCCGGTAACGCAGTTTCTTGGGTTCGGCGGTGGCGAGGTCGCCGTCCAGGAGCAGGGCTTGGGTCCAGGCGAGCAGGTCGATGCCGGTCAGGGCGAGTTGCAGCCAGGCCTGGTTGATCGCGAACACCCGGGACGGGAACCGGCCGAAGCCGGTGGTTTTGCCGGTGCGGATGCGGTCTTCGACGCGGGCGTGCGCCCGGTGCCGGGCCTCCAGGTGCTGGATGCTGCCGCCGCCGGGTGGGGTGTCGGTGGCCACGACTTGATGCCGCCAGCCTTCGATGGTGTCGAACAGCGACAGTTGGGCGCCGGGGTGCGGGCGTTCCCGGCGGACGAGGAACCGGGTGCCCTCAGGCCAGCCGGCCGCGTCGAACAGGCCGGTGATCTCGCAGACCTGCGCGTGTTCACGCAGGTCACCATCGTTGTCGACGGCGGGGACCCAGCCGGTCGCAGCCCGGATCGCCTCACGTACGGGTTCGGTGATCGCGGCACCGACGGAGAACCGGATGTCGAGGTGCTGCTCGCGCAGGCCGCGGATGTGGGCGAGGAAGCCGTGACTGGAACCAGCCGAATCGGCACGGAGCAGGATCGGGGTGCCGTGCCGGACAGAGTCGGGGATCTGCGCGAGGGCCTGGTCCAGGATCGTGATGTGGTCGGTGGTGGTGTTGGATCCGGCTCGGCCTTCACGTAGCAGGCCGGCGAGGGCTTCGCCGGTGTTGTCCAGGAAACACAGCAACGGGTGGAACCCGAACGTCTTCTTCCAGGTACGGGACGCTGCTTCCTTCTCCGAATGGCAGATCACGATCGTCGCGTCGATGTCCAGGACCAGACCCTCGACCTGCCGGCCGGCCACCATCGGCTGCGGCAGCCCACCTCGGACCTCGGCGTGCTGAGCCCAGGCGACCTCACGGGCGTGTGCCCGGGCGGCGCGCAGGTCGGCCAGCATCGGCTCGTCCAGTCGGGACAGCATCCGCCACGCGGTCGGATCGGAGGCGATCGGCCCGAACAGGGCGGGCTGGTTTCTCAGGACTGCCAGATCGGCGATCGCCTCACCGCCGTCGGCGAGCATCACCGCCAGATCCACGGCGATCCGGCCCGGATCGTGCCCGCCCTGCCGCTGCCGCAGCCTGGCCAATGCCTCACCGAACGCGCTGGTCAGCCCGGTAGCGTCGGCCAGGTCGGCGAGCAGCCGGGCACCGGCGTGACCGACTACGCCCCGCCCACCACCGGTCACCATGATCTTCGGACGTGTTGCGGTAGCCTTCACTCAGCAAGTGCCTTCCGTGGCGGGTGAACAGGACTCTCGACAAGCCCTATTTTCCCTGATCAGAAGGCACTTCTTCGTTT
>NZ_JBSFTE010000058.1:0-1243 GCF_053590565.1 Micromonospora sp. NPDC003197
GCTAACATGTGAGACATGTCCACGCGTGTCGTGAAGCGGGCCTTCAAGTTCCGCTTCCACCCGACCCGGGAGCAGGCCGACCTGCTGAACCGGACGTTCGGTTGCGTGCGCAAGGTCTACAACCTGGCCCTGGAGGCCCGCACCACTGCCTGGTACCAGCGGCAGGAGCGGGTCAACTACAACGCCACCAGCGCCCTGCTGACCGCCTGGAAGAAGACCGAGGAGCTGGCGTTCCTGAACGAGGTGTCCTCGGTCCCGCTCCAGCAGTGCCTGCGGCACCTCCAAGGCGCGTTCGCCGCGTTCTGGGAGAAGCGGGCCAGGTACCCGCGCTTCAAGTCCAAGCACAAGTCCCGGGCCTCGGCCGAGTTCACCCCATCCGCCTTCCGCTGGAACAACGGCGAGCTGACCCTGGCCAAGATGACCGACCCGCTGGACATCGTCTGGTCGAGGCCGCTGCCCGAAGGGCAGTCGCCGTCCACGGTGACGGTGTCCCGCGACTCGGCTGGCCGCTGGTTCGTGTCCCTGCTCTGCCAGGACACGATCGAGCCCGGCCTGGCCACCACGGCGGCCGTCGGCATCGACGCCGGACTCGAGCACCTGATCACCCTGTCCACCGGGGAGAAGATCGCCAACCCCCGCCATGAACGCGCCGACCGGCTCCGGCTGGCCCGGGCCCAGCGGGAACTGGCCCGCAAGGACAAGGGCTCCAGGAACCGGGCCAAGGCCCGGCTCAAGGTCGCCCGTGTCCATGCCCGGATCGCCGACCGCCGCCGTGACCACCTGCACAAGCTGAGCACCCGACTCGTGCGTGAGAACCAAACGCTCGTGATCGAGGACCTGACCGTGCGCAACATGCTCGGCAACCACACCCTGGCCCGCGCCATCAGCGACGCGGCCTGGACCACCTTCCGTGAACTGCTCACCTACAAGGCCGACTGGTACGGCCGGGACCTGGTCGTGATCGACCGCTGGTACCCGTCGTCCAAGGTCTGCTCGGCCTGCGGGCACCTCACGGAGAAGATGCCGCTCAACGTCCGGTCGTGGACCTGCCCCTGCGGGGCCGTTCACGACCGCGACGTCAACGCGGCCCGCAACATCTTGGCCGCCGGGCTGGCGGTGTCCGCCTGTGGAGCTGGCGTAAGACCTCAACGGGGGAACCTCCGTTCGGGGCAGCAGGCCGTGAAGCAGGAAACCCGGCGGGCGACCGCCGGAATCCCCGCCCTTTAGGGCAGGGAGATGTCAA
>NZ_JBSFTE010000059.1:0-1038 GCF_053590565.1 Micromonospora sp. NPDC003197
CTAAGGCGTGTTTCATAAGCTGGTCAGAGCCACTCGGTGATGATGGTGATGGTCAGGACGGCTTGGAAGCGGACCGCCAGCTTGTCGTATCGAGTAGCGACACCACGGTGGCGTTTGAGCCTGTTGATGCCGTTCTCGACGGCGTGGCGTAGCCGGTATAGGTCCTTGTCGAACGCGGGTGGGCGACCACCTTTGGAGCCTTTGGCCTTGCGGTAGGCGTCCTGGTCGGTCTTGCTGGGAATGCAGGCCTTGATCCCGCGTGAGCGTAGATGGCTGCGGTTGCCGCGGCTGGTGTAGGCCTTGTCCGCCAGGACCAGGTCGGGACAGGTGCGGGGCCGGCCCACGCCCAGACGGGTCACGCGGATGCGGCGCAGGACGGGGATGAACTGTGGGCTGTCACCACGATGCCCGGCGGTCACGATCAGGGCAAGGACCTTCTGTCCCTGCTCACAGGCCAGATGAGTCTTGGTGGTCAGCCCGCCCCTGGACCGGCCCAGTGCGTGGTCGGCCGGCTCGTCGTGCACGCCACCGGGCGGCTCCTTCTGCAGATGCCCGTCCTTGCGGGCACCTGCAGCGTGCTGGTGGGCGCGACTGGTCATCGAGTCCACGCTCACCGTCCAACCGATCCGACCCTGCGCGTCGCCGGCCGCCTGCAACGCGGACAGGATCTTGTCCCAGGTCCCGTCACGCTGCCAACGACGGAACAGGCCGTAGACGGTGGGCCAGGGCGCGTACTCGGCCGGGACGTCCCGCCATGGGGCACCGATCCGAATCCGCCACCGGATCCCATCGATGAGCTGTCGTTTCTCCCACTTCGGCGGACGACCTGTCGTCGGCGCGGCAGGCAGCAGAGGAGCCAGAACAGCCCACTGCCTGTCGGTCAGGTCATGCCGCCTCGTCACCGCTACGCTTGGCACGAGGTCTCCGGTATGAAGTTCTTGCTTGGTCGCAGAACCAGATACCGGAGACCTCTTCAGTTGTCGATCACCGCCACGCCGTGACCTTGATCAAACCCACCACTTCTGAAACACGCCTTAG